>CAYZKX010000027.1:0-15207 GCA_964479055.1 uncultured Flavobacteriaceae bacterium | reverse complement strand
TTGGTTTTAGTGAATGGGCCTATTTAAAAAATTACATTCAACATTCTGCCGAGTTGATCTTTAGGTTTTAATAACCCTTAAAATTAAAATTAAGCATCTGCTTTACTTTGGCATAAATAAGTGGGAAACTTGAGCGCAACTCAACTGGGGATTCGATAAAACTCTCTATTATTACAGCAATAAATTCATACTGATTAGTATAAGCATACGATCTAAAATACTTTGACTTAATGAGATCATCCCTTAATTGCTCATTACTAGAAAGCAATTCTACAAGTTCTTTGTAGGAGTCTTGAAAGATATTGGAACTAATATCTCGTTCTTTTAAACTATTCAAATGAATGGCATGAGTAAATTCATGTATTCCAACATTTAATTTATCATTTTCTATGGCATAACCCAATTTAAAATGTTCCCATGATAACACCAATGCTTTCAATTTTGGATTGAATTCACCCTTGTGATAGTCTTGATTGAAATTGGAATAGAATTCCTTCGGGAAAATTATGATCTTGTCGATCAATCCTATAAAATAATCTCGAAATCCAAATGTCAACATCACAGCAGTAGCTGCTGTTAAAACCCTCATTTCATCTGTAATCTCTATCTCTTTTCGTCCAATATAATCCTTATCATTTATGAATGATGCAACTCGGTGTTCAAAATATCGTTGTTCTATGGGTTGCAGTCTATTGTAAAAAGTAAAACCCTTTAATATGGATTTTTGATTTGAGGGTAATCGTTTCTTTATTATATAGAAGTGGACAAAAAGAGGTTTCTTGTTTCTAATAATATAGATGGTCTCAAGTGCCTTAAGCGAATAATAAAATATAACCATTACAAATATGGTCAATACAACGACCAACAAAGTCTTATTTTGAACTTCATTAGCCTGTATTAGTAATTTCGCTATCATGTAACAAATAACGCCAATTACGAACTATAATTGCTAATTATTAGTCGTTTGGTGTTCTTTTTAAGACCATTGTAGAAATTACTGCAGTGAGTAAGGCTACTACAAACGTCAATAAACGTGAAGTAATAATTTGGTCGAGTCCCGAACTTATCCATAGGATGGTAAATACCAAACCAATAATTATGGTTAGTAAAGCTGGTCTACCATGAAACCGTTTCCAAAAGAGGGTCAATAAAATGACTACTGAAAATGTCGATCCTATTCCTGCCCAAACATAACCAACAATGGTATAAACTAGATCACTAGGCGAAAAATAAGCCATGAAAAGAGCTATTAGCGAAATTATAGCGGTCACAACTCTTGATTTATTTAGATTTGCTTTACTATTTGACTGGTCATTTGAAGAAGGTTTGATTATATTCTCAGAAAGTTCTGTAGCTGATAGTATGAGTAGTGAATTCGCAGTTGAAATAATTGCTGCTAATACTCCAGTTATCAATATTCCTGAAACTACTGGATTAAAAATTGTGGTCAATACTTCCGGCATCACTGTTTCCTGATCTGCCAAACCATCAGGTCCAAATAATGCGATACCAATCCAACCTACAAGCAATGCTCCAGTATAGGCTATAATAGTCCATATCACGCCAATATTTCTTGCAATTTTAGCATTTCTTTTATCTTTAATAGCCATAAATCGCATAGTCAACTGCGGTTGACCTCCTAAATACCCAAAGAACCAGGAAAAAGCACCAGCTATAATGATTCCACTACCTAATCCTTGCACAACATGCAATGCATTGGGAAAAATATCAGAAAGTGTTGCATACAAAGCAGAATCTTCTTGGAGTACTGCACCTCCCATTAGAGTAGAATAAGCATCTCCAGATTTTGTCAATGCATCAGTTACGGTATGCGCAAATATAGAGCCTTCTGGCATATTTGATATATAAAGTATGCCAGCTATTGGTGCAATAATCAAAGTAATTATCATTATTAGGGCTTGAATGACATCCGTGTAAGTCACTGATCTAAATCCACCGTATATGGTATAAGGAACAACCAGTAAAACAATGATTATCATGGCTAGATCCTGATGAATTCCGAACAAATTGTTCAATGTTTTACCGCCTCCAATAAATTGCGCGCCAACATAAAAGAAAAAGAAAAACACTATGGTCAAACTACCAACAATTCGTATCCATTTTCCAACTTCACCATGTCGTTTGGCAATATAGTCAGTAAACGTATCCACTTGATACTTCTCTGCTTCACCTCTTAATTTCGATGCTAATACAACCCATGCAACAATAATTCCAACAACACAGCCAATGGCGGTCCAAACTTCCATTAAGCCTGTTGCATAAGCTGCTCCTGGAAGACCAAGTAAGGCCCATGAGGATTCTCCTGTAGCCCTTTCGGATAAAGCCGCAACCCAACCAGGGAGTTTGCGCCCCGCAATGGCAAAATCTGAACTTGTTTTGACCTTCCTCCCTTGATATATCCCATATGCAATAAGCAATATCATGTAACTAGACATGACAATTAATATTACCGTTTGATTCTCCATATATGTCTAATTAAGTTGCCAACTCTAAAAAAATAAACTTATCACTGTTCCCTTACCTTCTTCACTTTGTACTTGAATACGGCCATTATGAAGCATCATAATTTGCTTAGATAAACTCAACCCTATACCACTCCCTGTTTTTTTGGTGCTGAAAAATGGTATAAAAATATTATCTAAAACCTCCTTTGGTATCCCTTTACCATTATCAGAGACCTTAATTTGTATAGAATCTCTAAACTTTTCTGCAGCTACTACAATTTTAGGATTATTTGAGTCACTACATGCATCCCGAGCATTTAATATTAAATTAATCATCACTTGCTCAATAAGATGCACATCAATATTAAGTTCTAACTTGGCATTTTTGTTAATAAAACTCAAGTCTATATTCTTTTTGTCAAGAGAAGGTTGCATTAGGTTATTGATATTAGCAAATAATTGATTGACCTTCACTCGAGACCGGTTTACCTGACTTACTTTATTTAAGGTCCTATACGTTTTAGCAAATTTCATTAGTCCTTCGCTACGTGATTTGATACTGGTTATCCCTGCATTGAGATCAATTAGGTTTAAAGTATGTGTATCTGGAGCATCAATACTCTTTTGCACCTCTCCTTGTAAGGTTTGAGATAATGAACTAATAGGTGCAATACTATTCATGATCTCATGTGTCATGACACTCAATAACTTTTTCCAAGCCTCTGATTCGCTTTTGTTAAGGGTGTCCTCAATATTTTGAGCCACAATAAGCTTAAAAGCGTCTTCACCAATTTGAAAAATAGTATCGGTAAGCATTACCTTGATGGTCTCCTCCTTTGTATGAAGTGTTACAGGTTGATTACTTGAATAATACGTTTCAAAGAGATCGTCATGTAATTGTGGGCGTCGCTTTTGCACAAATCGTATATTTTTAAACGAAGGTAAGTCCAAAATGTTAAGCAAGGCGTCATTAACCCAAAGTACATCTCCAGTTTCAATGTTGTAGGCGATTATTCCAACATCAACCATTTCCAAAATCTTTTGCAGATACAAAAATTGAGCTTCCCGCTCTTTGTTGATGTCTTTAAAAGTAGTATTGACCCTGTTAAATCCTCTGTGAAGCTTACGAATATCTGGTGAGCCATGTTCTTCACTAAACCATCTTGAAAAATCCCTGTACTTTACAGCTTCAAAAAAGTCATCGATTTCTATGAAACGCTTGGCTACAAATTGATACAAATTTTGAATTAGAATAAGTATTAAAAGGACACCGCCAATAATTAAATACGTTTTATTAGCATTGATACTATAAGCAACAAAAGTCATCGCTCCTAGTAAAATAACGATCCTTATAACCAACAAGAAAAAAAAGGACCTATAAATCATATTTATTCAATCTACGGTACAATGCAGTTCTGGTGATACCGAGTTCTTTGGCCGACTTAGAGATATTACCATTATTCTTTTCAATAACGCTTAAAATGGTATTCTTTTCAATAGTCTCCAGGTTCATACTGGCTGGTTTAGAGACCATAGTTGAATTTTCTAGCGATGAGAAAACAAGATCCTCGGCTCTCAATGTGGATCCATCGGCCATAATCACAGATCGTTCAAGCACATATTGTAGTTCTCGAACATTACCTGGAAAATCATGAGATCTCAATTTGTTAGTGAAATCGGGATGTAATGTAAAAGCGTCTTTAAAGTACTTTTCGGAATAACGATCAATGAAATAGTGACTAAGCAGATTAATGTCTGATCCTCTTTCCCGTAAAGGTGGAACAATAATATCAACGGTATTGATCCTATACATCAAGTCCTTCCTAAATTTACGCTCATCTGCTAATTCTGAAATACTCAAATTAGTAGCACAAATAAGTCTAATATCCAAATCCACAACCTTATTTGAACCTAATGGAATAACTTGTCGGTTTTGAAGTACACTTAACAATCGTACCTGTTGTCCTAAGGTAATATTGCCAATTTCATCAAGAAATAATGTCCCACCATTCGCAGCTTCAAATCGACCAACCCTATCTTTATAAGCTCCAGTAAAGGCCCCTTTCTTATAACCAAATAACTCACTTTCAAATAACGTACTCGTTAATGAACCCACATCAACTTTAATGAATGGCTGGTTCCTTCTGTTCGAGTTTTCATGAATGGCCTGTGCAATAAGATCTTTACCAGTCCCATTCTCACCCAATATTAAAATATTGGCGTCGGTTGGTGCCACTTTATTGATCTTCAGGAAAATATCCTGCATGACATCACTGTCACCAACTATTTCAATGCCCTTTGGTGTTTCAATCTTTTCTTTTTTAGGTGCTTTCCTCTTTTTTAAAAGTGCCTCCACGGCTTCAATCATCTTATCATTTTTCCAAGGCTTAACAATAAAATCAGATGCCCCTTCCTTCAATGACCGAATCGCCAAATCGATGTCACTGTATGCCGTTATAAGGATCACACCAATATTGGCATTGAAGCTCTTGATCTTATTCAACCAAAAAATACCCTCGTTACCAGTATTGACCAATCCATTGAAATTCATGTCCAAAATAACAACATCAAATGTGTTCTTTTCAAGATTGGAAATAATGGTATTAGGATTCTTACTGATCTCTATTTGTTTAACCAAAGGTTTAAATAATAATCGTAGAGCAGTTAAAACATCCTCGTCATCATCTATCACTAATATTTTGGCTTCATTTAAACGCATCAACCAAATTTACTAATTTCAATGGCCTGTTGGCAACTTCTTCTAAAGATATTTATAAAGTGTAAAAAGTGTATCGTTTTCGAACAGTTGTTGTTTTAAAAACGAACACATTATTAGATTGAGAAAAACTTATTTATCTCTTTTTCAAGCTATTACGTTAATGGCACGATTATCTCCTTATACCATATAAAATATAATATATATGGACGTACCTATTGAAAAGAAACGCTTTTCAAAATCTAAACTCACTATGATTGGTGGTGGCGCTTTGCTTGTTGCCTTGATCATATTTGTTATTGTTTCCTCATCAGGAAGTTCAAAACTTAATGTTGAAAAGGAACGTCTCAGTATCAATACTGTTCAAAATGGGATTTTTCAAGAAAACATTCCTGTAAATGGTGTGGTATTACCCATAACTACTATTTATCTGGATGCAGTTGAAGGTGGACGTGTTGAAGAACTTTTTGTAGAAGATGGTGCGGTAATGAAAAAAGGCGAGCCCATTTTGAGACTGTCTAACACTGACCTTGAACTTAGTTTGATCAATCAAGAAACTTCAGTTTACAACCTTCTAACTCAGATGCAGATTTCTCAAAATGCAGCTACGCAAAATACCATCAACCGATTAAATCAATTCACTGATGTTGAGAACAGTTTGATTGAGGCTGAGCGCATTTACAATTTAAATAAGAAACTAGTAGAAGATAATGCCATTGGCCGTCAGGAATTGATACGTTCGGAAAACGATTTGAATTATCAAAAAGAACGAATGCAACTAGCTAAGCAGATCTTAAAACAAGATTCTGTAGCAACCGAACAAGAACAGCGTCAAATTCGAAATTCGTACCAGCGCACACAAAATGCGCTTCAACTAATGCGAAGAAAAGTGGCTGATCTTGTTGTTAAGGCACCTGTTGATGGTCAACTCACCTCATTGGATGCCGAAATTGGGCAATCCAAAAACAAAGGAGAGCGCCTGGGACAGATTGATGTGCTTAGTGGTTTTAAAGTGAGAGTAGACATCGATGAGCATTATATCAGCAGGATATTTAATGGACAACGTGGGTCATTCTCTTTTAATGGGCAGCAATATTTTCTAGTCATTAAAAAAGTGTACACCCAAGTTACCAATGGTCGTTTCCAGGTCGATATGCATTTTGAAGAAGAAGTCCCAGAAGGAATCCGCCGTGGGCAGACCTTACAAATTCGCGTAGCGTTAAGTCAAGAGAAGGAAGCACTGTTGGTTCCCAAAGGTGGATTTTTCCAACAAACCGGAGGAAATTGGATTTTCAAAGTAAGTGATGATGGAGATACGGCCTATAAGGTGGATATCTCTTTAGGAAGCCAGAACACCGAGTATTATGAAGTAATAAGCGGACTTCAGCCTGGTGATAAGGTCATAACATCGGGATATGATAATTATGGGGATGTCGAGGAATTAGTATTGAAACAATAAAACATTTAAATAAAAAGTAATAATCAATTAATTATGATAGCAATAAAAGAATTAGAGAAATTCTATAGTACAGATGAAGTAAAAACTATAGCACTCAATAAATTGTCTTTTGATGTAAACGAGGGAGAATTTGTTGCAATTATGGGCCCTTCTGGTTGTGGGAAATCAACATTGTTAAATATTCTAGGCTTACTTGATGATCCTGATGGTGGCAGCTTTGAATTTAATGGAATTGAAGTTTCTGGCTACAACGAACGTAAGCGTGCCAATTTAAGAAAACACAATATTGGATTTGTATTCCAAAGTTTTAATCTAATTGATGAACTCACTGTATTTGAAAATGTTGAGTTACCTCTTATTTATACTGGTGTTAAGCCAGACGAACGCAAAAAGCGAGTTGAAGAAGTTCTTGAAAAAATGCAGATTATGCATCGTAGAAAACACTTTCCACAACAACTTTCAGGAGGTCAACAACAACGTGTCGCTGTTGCGCGTGCAGTGGTCAATAGTCCAAAATTAATACTAGCCGATGAGCCTACTGGTAATCTAGATAGTAGTAATGGTAATGAAGTCATGGACCTTTTAACTGAATTAAATGAAAGTGGCACTACCATAGTAATGGTTACACACAGTGAGCACGATGCTAAATACAGTCACAGGATTATAAGAATGTTGGATGGTCAAAAAGTGACCGAAAACGTATTAGCATAATCAAATTTATCAATCAAAAAACGAACAATTATGTTTAAGAATTATTTCAAAATAGCGTGGCGAAACTTATTAAAGAATAAGATCTATTCGTTCATCAACATTTTTGGTTTGGCTATAGGTATGGCAGTGACTATCATGATCTCGCTTTGGGTGATCGATGAACTTAGTTATAATAAGTACTTCTCCAATCACGATTCTATTGCCCAGATCTATCAAAGTCAGACCTTTAATGGCAGAATAGGAACTGGACAAGCGATTCCTAGACCCTTAGAATTTTTGCTACGCGAACAATATGGTGATAATTTTAAGCATATCAGCATGTCGTCATGGAATAATTCACTTTACCTAAAATATGGTGAAACCAATATCTCCAAGAATGGAAATTATATGCAAGAGCCAGCATTGGACATGTTAAACCTGAATATCATTAAAGGTGAGACCAATGGATTGAAGGAGAAAAACAGCATTATGATTTCTGAATCTACGGCAAAAGCCTTATTTGGATCTGTCGATCCTGTAGGTAAAATTATCAAGGTTAATAGTGCCTATGATATGATGATCACAAGTGTATATGAGGATATTCCTGTGAACACCAACTTTAACGATCTGGAATTTATTATGCCATGGAAACACTATATAACTACCCAATCATGGATTGAAAATGCGGCAGATTCTTGGGGAAATAATTCCTTTCAAATGTTTGTACAAATTGCTGATAACACATCTATGAAAGAGGTGACATCAAAAATTTTAGACGCTAAAAAAATAGCAAATGAAGATACAGCCCAATATAACCCTCAAGTTTTTTTATTACCAATGAACGATTGGCATTTACGTTCAAATTTTGAGAATGGCGTGCAAACGGGAGGCCGTATTGAAAACGTCTGGTTATTTAGTATTATTGGTGCTTTTGTTCTGTTTTTGGCCTGTATCAATTTTATGAATTTAAGTACTGCAAGATCCGAAAAGCGTGCTATGGAAGTAGGTATAAGAAAAGCAATTGGTTCTAATCGCAAACAACTGATCAACCAATTTTTGAGTGAATCGTTGCTTGTCGTGCTATTTGCTTACGTAGTTGCGCTTGGTCTTGTATTGTTATCGCTAAATAGTTTCAATGATTTGGCAAGTAAACAAATTGCATTTCCTTGGGACAATATTCAGTTTTGGAGTTATTCATTGCTATTTATTTTGTTTACAGCTCTAATATCAGGAAGCTATCCAGCTTTATATTTATCATCATTCAGGCCTATCAGAGCATTAAAAGGCACATTTAAAGCTGGTAAAATGGCGGCCTTACCACGAAAGATTTTAGTAGTAACACAATTTACGGTATCTGTGGCACTTATTATTGGCACGTTGGTGGTAATGAGTCAAATTGAACATAGTAAGAACAGGCCAGTTGGTTACAACAAAGCCGGA
The DNA here is from genome assembly GCA_964479055.1 of uncultured Flavobacteriaceae bacterium. Lineage (GTDB taxonomy): Bacteria > Bacteroidota > Bacteroidia > Flavobacteriales > Flavobacteriaceae > CAYZKX01. Next base: position 6,437 of record CAYZKX010000027.1, on the reverse strand, counting down.
TTGATTCAAATTCCCGTAATGAGCCGAGACTTTAATGGTAAGCAAGACATTATGCGTCAACAATTCATAGCGTCTGGAGCAGCTATTGAGATGGCAACGTCTAGTAGTCCTACTACTCAAATATGGTCTAATCGAAGCGGTTATACCTGGGATGGTAAGCCAGATGATTTTCAAGAAGACTTCGCATGGACAGAAGTTTCAGTAGAGTACGTTAAGACCTTAGGAATGAAAATAGTTGAAGGTCGTGATTTTTCAAGAGAATTTGCCTCTGATTCCAATGCTGTCCTTATCAACAAAACGGCTGTTGAATATATGGGCTTGACTGATCCAATTGGAGTATTGTTACGTGATGAAGATACTGAAGACCCAGATCCACCAATGCAAATTATAGGCGTTGTTGAAGATGTGATCTCGCAATCACCTTACTCACCTGTGAAACAAGGACTGTATGTTTTTGATCAAGGGTATCACAATTATTATAACCTTAGACTCAACCCTGATAAAAGTGTGACTGAAAATCTGGCACTAGTGGAAGCTACCTTTAAAAAGAATTTTCCTCATTTACCATTTAGCTATCAATTTGTTGATGAACAGTATGCACTAAAATTTGCCACTGAAGAACGTGTCGCCAGTTTAGCAAAAGTATTTACCATATTGGCCATTCTAATAAGTTGCTTGGGACTATTTGGTTTAGCCTCTTTCGTGGCAGAACAACGAACAAAAGAAATTGGCGTTAGAAAAGTACTGGGCGCCACAGTGACCAATCTTTGGATGCTCCTTTCAAAAGATTTCGTGCAATTAGTCATAATCTCACTAGTGATCGCTGCGCCTATTGCCTTTTATTTTATGAAACAATGGATCCAGAAATTTTCATATAGAACAGATATATCCATGTGGATATTCCTGGCAGCAGGATTTGGGGCGCTTCTTATCACATTGCTCACAGTGAGTTTCCAGTCTATTAAAGCAGCATTGGCCAACCCAACTAAAAGTTTAAGGACAGAATAAACAATTAAAAACCAAAAGTCATGATTAGGAATTATTTTAAGATTGCTTGGAGAAATCTTCTCAAAAGAAAGTCATATGCATTAATAAATATATCTGGATTGGCTTTGGGGGCGGCTATTTGCTTACTCATTGTTCTTTTTATTAAGAGTGAAAGTAGTGTAGATGGTTGGAGAGAGGATGGCGACCATGTATATAGAATGGTTCTCGATCGTATCTATCCTGGACGACAAACGTCATATGCCTTTATTCCGAGTTCATATGCCAAAACGGTGAAGAATGAAATTCCAGAAGTTGAAGAGGCCACGCGTATTTTTAATTTCTTGAATAATGGTACATTTCAAATAAGATTTGAGGATAAGAAATTTGAAGAGACAAAGGTGTTCTTTGCTGACCCTACATTTTTCAACATTTTTAAATCCAATTTGTTATACGGTTCCGAAGAAGAGGCGCTTTCTAAGCCTAATAGTATTGTGCTCAACGAAACGACAGCAAAAAAGTATTTTGGAGACGCCAGCCTTGCGATAGGTAAAATTTTAGAACCTGAGGGCAATGACATGCAACCTATGGAAGTGTCGGCTGTTTATGAAGACTGGCCAGAAAATTCACATTTCAATTTTAATATGCTGATCAGCTCGTTGATGAATCCTGGCTTTGAAGAGATCAACTATGTTGGTTTTTCAGCACATACTTATTTAAAAATCAATGAAAACGCATCGGTAGATAAGGTCGAAGCCAGTTTCCCTGATATCATTCAAAAATTCGCTATTGGTGATATTGAAAAACAATTTGCAACATCTTATGAAAAGTTCAGCAGCGCAGGTAATGGTTATTTCTATTATTTACAGCCATTGAAAGACATTTACTTGACCTCTCATTTAGAAGGTGAATTTCGAAATAATGGTAATAAAACTACTTTATACATTTTTGGTTTGGTAGCCTTTTTTATTCTGTTTATTGCTTGTGTAAATTTCATCAATCTGTCTACAGCACGATCATCAGAACGCGCCAGAGAGGTTGGTGTGCGAAAGACTTTTGGTTCAGAAAAGAAAGCACTTATTGCTCAGTTTATTACAGAATCCTTCTTAATTAGTTTATTGGCCATTTTTGTTGCTATTGGATTTTTTGCATTGATACTTCCAATATTCAATGATATATCAGGCAAAGAGTTAAAGATGATCGATCTGCTAAGTGCCAATGCCATAATGCTATTGATCACTTTTACGTGTATCACAGGCATATTAGCTGGTATTTATCCTGCGTTTGTGCTATCGTCATTCCGTCCTATTGAAGTATTGCGTGGTAAATTTAAGTCTGGTAAGCAAGGTAAATCCTTGAGAAGCGGACTCGTTATTTTTCAATTCTCTATATCTGTGATTTTGATTGTATGCACTTTGGTAGTAAATAGGCAAATGCGATTTATGACCAGTGAGCAGCTTGGTTTTAACAAAGAGCAAACAGTGATCATAGAACGTACCGATTTATTAAACGAAAATACCCGAGCTTTTAAAAATGAGCTGCGAAAGATAAATGGTGTTACTGGCGTAACCGGTTCTTCGGCTTTACCTGGCCAACCAAACTATTTTGGCATAAGCTGGGCAACAGTTGAAAACCCTAATCAACCAATGACAGGGCGCGGTATAATAGTAGACGATGAATATCAAGAAACCCTTGACTTGAAGTTGGTAGAAGGCCGATTTTTTTCAAAGGATTTCCCTACTGACTCATTGGCGCTTGTAATGAATGAAAAGGCTGTTGCCGAACTAGGCATTACCAATCCTATAGGCAAAAGGTTAGTGACTCCAGAGAATTTTTTGAATGCACCCGATGGCAGTCAGCATATCTATACCATTATTGGTGTTGTAAAAGATTTCCACTATCAATCATTACATGAACCAATCACTCCATTGGTATTTACAAATGCATCTAAATTTAATAACATAATGGGGCTAACTGCTGTTCATGTTGAAGGGGCATCGTTTGCTAATGCACTATCATCAATGGAAACGACATGGAAGCAATTCATTAAGGATAAGCCTTTTAGTTTTAAATTTTTAGATCAAACCATTGAGGCACAATACAAAGCCGAAAGCACTTCTAGAAAGGTCTTCACCTTCTTCTCATTTATAGCCATTTTCATAGCATGTATTGGACTATTAGGTCTTGCAGCTTATACAACACGTCAACGTATTCATGAAATAGGTGTTCGAAAAGTACTTGGTGCATCTGTAGGCAATATTATTGGTATGCTTTCCAAAGATTTCATAAAGCTCATATTCATTTCTACCTTAATCGCTATTCCAGTAGCTTGGTATGCCATGCATCAATGGTTACAGAATTTCACTTATAGAATAAGCTCGAGTTGGGACCTTTTTGTGGCAGCAGCATTTATTTCTTTGATGATAGCATTTATCACCATTAGTTTCCAGGCTATCAAAGCTGCTATTGCCAATCCAGTAAATAGCTTGAGAACCGAATAATCACATCAATCAATTAAAAAACGAAACATTATGATCAGGAATTATATAAAAATAGCTTGGCGCAATCTTTTAAAGAATAAAGGATTTACAGCAATAAATATCATTGGATTGTCATTGGGCATTGCTTGCTTTGTCGTTATTACCATGTTTGTCACCGATGAATTAAGTTATGACAAATTTCACGCTAAGGCCGACCGTATTTATCGTATTCACTCTGATATTAGTTTCGGTGGCACCGACCTCAATATGGCGGTTAGTTCAGACATGATGGGTGCGACCTTAAAACATGATTATCCAGAAGTTGAAGAATATGTACGACTGTACGCCAGCAGCGGATCTAAGCTTATTAAAAAAGGTAATGAATTTATAGAGGAATCTGACGTTGTTCATGCAGATTCGACCCTATTTAAAGTGTTTACGCTGCCCGCAATTGTTGGCGACACCAATTCAGCACTTGATGAGCCCAATACCGTAGTGATCACCGAAACTGCAGCCAAACGCTATTTTGGATCTGCAGAGTTAGCCTTGGGGCAAATGTTAGAAACCGATGACAACGATCAAACATTGTATAACGTTACGGCAGTGATTGAAGATATTCCGAAGAACTCTCATTTTAATTTTGATTTCTTTTTCTCAATGGATAATGTCAACTATTCCTTTGGTCAGTGGACCAGTCACAATTTCCACACTTATGTTGTGCTGCGTGAAGGCACAGACCATACGGAATTCAATGCTAATTTTAGGGAGGTTATCACAAAACATATACTGCCTCAGGTGAGACAGTATGTTGAAATTGCTAGTATTGAAGAGTTCGAACAGAAAGGCAACAAATTAGAATATTCACTATTTCCACTTACCGATATTCATTTAAAGTCATTTAGAGGTGTTGAACTTAGTGCCAATGGAAATATTCAGTACATCTATATTTTTTCGGCCGTTGCATTATTCATTCTAATTTTAGCTTGTATCAATTTCATGAATCTTACTACAGCCAGGTCTACAGGAAGAGCACGTGAAGTGGGTATTAGAAAGGTACTAGGAACAGAAAAAAAATCATTGGTTTCCCAGTTCTTAACGGAGTCTACATTGATTGCCATTTTGGCCATGTTTATAGGTTTGTTCTTTGTATGGTTAACCTTGGGTTGGTTCAATGATATTTCAGGCAAGGAAATGGTGCTCTCGTCACTCTTGGATCCAAAATTCCTTATTTTCCTTATTATTTTGCCTTTGATAATTGGCTTTTTTGCGGGGTTGTATCCAGCTTTCTTTATGTCATCCTTTCAGCCAATTACAGTCTTGAAAGGAAAGCTCTCTACAGGATATCAAAAAAACATCTTACGCAATTTCCTCGTGGTGTTTCAATTTACTACTTCAATAATTTTGATCATCGGAACTGTGGTCATTTACAAGCAGATTGATCATATTCAAAAAACGAACGTCGGATTTGATAAAGATCAAGTACTTGTAGTTAGCAATTCAGGAATGCCTCGTGATACTCGTGAATCCCTTAAAACAGAGATCGAACAACTCACCGATGTTAAATCAGCATCATTTGCAGGTTACTTGCCTGTCTCAAATTCATCGCGATCAGATACTACATTCTCAACCGAAACGGTCATGACGCAAACTAACGGATTCAATATGCAATATTGGAGAGTGGACTATGATTATCTAAATAACCTGAATATGGAATTAGTTGAAGGACGTTTCTTTTCCAGAGCATTTGGGTCTGATTCTACTGCAATGATTCTTAATGAAACTGCCGCTAAACTCACGGGATTCGAAAACCCAATTGGACGAAAAATATATACCACAGATGGTGATAACAACATTATTGCCTATGAAATTATTGGTATAGTTAAGAATTTCAATTTTGAATCCCTACGTCAAAACGTAGGCCCATTGAGTTTTAGATTAGGAAATAATAGCTGGGCTACAGCATATCGCTTTAATACAGCTGATGTTAATCAACTGGTAGGTCTTATTGAATCAAAATATAAAGCTGCTGCTCCAGGAATGCCATTTGAATACCAATTCCTTGATGAATCCTTTGACGCCATGTATCGTCAAGAGCAACGTGTTGGTAAAGTCGCAATAACCTTTGCCATATTAGCTATTATTATTGCATGTTTAGGACTTTTTGGACTGGCAACCTACATCGCCGAACAGCGAACAAAAGAAATTGGTATACGCAAAGTACTTGGAGCTTCCGTTACCAATATTGTTAAGATGTTGTCAACTGATTTTGTGAAGTTAGTATTGCTTGCTTTTGTAATTGCTTCACCAATAGCATGGTGGTTCATGAGTCAATGGCTGCAGGACTATGCTTTTAGAATTGACTTGAGCTGGTGGATCTTTGCCGCCACTGGATTCATATCTTTAATAATTGCCTTATTTACACTAAGCTTTCAAGCCATCAGAGCAGCAATTTCAAATCCAGTAGAAAGCATTAGAACTGAATAATTTTCATCAATCAAAAAGTAAACAATGTTTAAGAATAATTTTAAAATAGCATGGCGAAATTTATGGAAACAGAAGTTGTTTTCAACCATCAATATCATAAGCCTTGCAATAGGGTTTAGCGCCTCTTTTGTAATTGGTCTAATGGTATATTATGATTTGACCTTTGACAAATTCCATCCAAATAGTGAGCAAATTTATAGGGTAACCTCGACATCTATTTCACCTGAAGAAGAATGGAGTAACCCTGGAATGCCAATGCCTTACATCATTGAAGCCAGAAATAACATGAGTGGAATACAAGCGGCTGCTGGTATCCATGTTGCCGAATTCTTGAAAGTAGAAAGTGAATTAAATAATAAAATATTTAATAGACCTGAATACGTAGTTTTTGTTGATCCTGAATATTTTGAAATATTTGAATATACTTGGCTGGCTGGATCTCCAGATGAGGTATTGGAAGCTCCAAATGAACTGGTACTAACCAAAAAC
>CAYZKX010000026.1:0-15378 GCA_964479055.1 uncultured Flavobacteriaceae bacterium | reverse complement strand
CTCTATAACCAACCAAATAGAGAGTCATTGGAAACAATTCTGACGATTAATAATCTTACCAAAAAATTTGGGTACTTAACAGCGGTTAAGGACCTATCATTTACCATCAATAAGGGCAATGTATATGGCATACTTGGGCCCAACGGTAGTGGGAAATCCACCACATTAGGTGTTGTATTGAATGTTGTAAACAGGACTTCTGGTGATTTTCACTGGTTTGATGGTAACGTTTCAACTCATGATGCCTTAAAAAAAGTAGGCGCTATTATTGAACGTCCTAATTTCTATCCTTACATGACCGCTTATCAAAATTTAAAATTGGTGAGCCGCATAAAAGGTGTAGACGAATCCAAAATTGACGAACGCCTAGAATTGGTGGGGTTACTGGACAGAAGAGACAGTAAATTCAGAACCTTTTCATTAGGAATGAAGCAACGCTTAGCTATTGCTTCTGCCCTACTCAATGATCCTGAAATTCTAATACTTGACGAACCAACAAATGGTTTAGATCCACAAGGTATTCATCAAATAAGAGAACTCATCAAACAGATTGCTAATAATGGTACAACTATTTTATTGGCCTCTCACCTTTTGGATGAAGTTGAAAAAGTGTGCAGTCATGTAGTGGTTCTTCGAAAAGGAGAAAAATTATATTCAGGTCGAGTTGATGAAATGATCTCAAGTCATGGCTTTTTTGAGTTGAAATGTGATAAACAAGAGGAGCTAATTGCACTTCTAAATGCGCATGAAAAATTTGGCAATGTAAAAGTCGAAAATGAGATTGTTACCGCCTTCTTAAATGAAGCTATGAAGGCCACAGAATTTAATGAGCTTATGTTCCAAAAAGGTATTGTTCTATCACATCTGGTGAAACGTAAAGAAAGCCTTGAAGAACAGTTCTTACAACTTACTGATAATTTAGAAAATTAGACCAACCAATGCTACGACTATTAAAGTTAGAATTACAAAAACTGTTGAATAACAGAACCAGTAGAGTACTGATATTTATATCATTTATTCTGCCATTTACGGTATTGGTATTGTCATCTATTAAGATCAATTTCTTTGGGTTTTTCACCTTGGAGTTAGGTGAATTAGGCATATTCAATTTTCCAATAATATGGCATATTACTACCTTTTTCGCTTCCTATTTTAAATTCTTCTTTGCCATTGTTGTGGTGAGTATGATAGGAAATGAATACAGTAATAAAACGCTTAAACAAAACTTGATTGACGGATTAAGTAAAAAGGAATTTATTCTCTCAAAATTCTATACCATCGTATTTTTCTCATTCGCCGCAACGGTACTTATTGGTGTAGCCACTTTCTTAATAGGACTTTATTATTCAAGTTATAATGAATTTAACATCATCATTAGAGAGGTGGAGTTTCTATTGGCCTATTTTGTGAAGTTGGTTGGCTTCTTTAGTTTGTGTTTATTCTTTGGTATGTTACTTAAACGCTCAGCGTTTGCCTTAGCTTTTCTTTTCATTTTGTATATCGTTGAATGGCTTGTGTTTTGGGGAGCCTATGAAGTATTTGGTAATGCCGATGACGCCTTTAAAGTTAAAAATTTCATGCCATTGGAATCCATGTATAAGCTAATCGATCAACCCATCCAACGTATGGTCATGACTAAATTCCCTGAAAATGGAGATCTAGCCTATGATTATGCTGTACATTGGTATGAAATTGTTATTGTTTTAGCTTGGTCTGCTATTTTTATCCTTTTATCGTACAGATTACTGAAAAAGCGTGATTTATAATATCTTTAGTGGCTTTAACATCTTAATATGTTAAAAATAAGCCCTCCTTCTTACCTGATAACCTTCCTTAGCGAAATTATTTGTAATTTAGGTATTAAGAAAAAGACGCTTGAAAAAATTACTGCTAATACTACTCGCACTCCTGTGCGGCCTACCTCTCTTCCCTCAAAATGAAGCGGCCAATTGGTACTTTGGTTTTAATGCAGGAATTCAGTTCGATATAAATAGTGGCGCGGTCAATTCAGTTGATAATGGACAACTTTCAACTAATGAAGGATGTGCTTCAATTTCAGATTCAAATGGTGATCTTCTTTTTTATACGGATGGTATCACTGTGTATAATAGGGATCATGAAGTAATGACCAACGGTGATGGCCTTTTTGGAGATCCGTCGAGTACACAGTCAGCTATTATTGTTCCAAAACCTAATGATCCTGATATTTACTACATTTTTACAGTTGACGTATTTTTAGGCATGCCTGATGAAATACCGCTACAAGGATTTAATTATTCTGAAGTAGATATGACATTAGATGGTGGCTTGGGAGCAGTAACTAATAAAAATATTCGTTTACTAGATAGAACTTCCGAAAAAATTTCAGCAGTTTTAAAAGACTGTGAAGATCAATCCATTTGGGTTATGACCTTTGCGGCTACAGATGGTGGTAGTGGACCTTTTGATACTTTCCACGCATTTGAAGTCAATGAAAATGGTATTGTAACAACTTCGGTAAAGTCCACTTTTCCTGTTGGTATAGTTGATGTACGTGGATACTTAAAATTTTCACCTAGTGGCGAGAAGTTAGCCAGTGTAAACATGACAGGATCCAATACAACTATTGCTGATGACAATGTGGTTTTTTTGTACGATTTTGAATCCGAATCTGGTGTCGTATCAAATCAACAAACGTATGCAATTAATACCTCAAGTTCTTTTCCTTATGGAGTAGAATTTTCACCAAATAGTCGTTTTTTATATGTTCATTCCTCCAATGATCAATCCGCAGCTGCACCGGCCTCATTTCATGCTGCAACTTTAACTCAGTTCGATCTTGAGGCTACAGATATTCAAGCGAGTGAATATACAGTTGATGAAAGCCAATTGTATCGAGGTGCATTGCAGTTAGGACCAAATGGAAAAATTTATAGAGCGCTAAGTGAAAATTATGTGACTGGAATACCTTTTTTGGGCGTTATAAACAACCCCAATGAACCAGGTGCGGCTTGTAACTATCAACCCAATGCTATTGCCTTAGCTCCAAATAATTCGACTCAAGGTTTACCGCCTTTTATCCAATCGTTCTTTGAAGAACAAATCGATATAATACAAAATGATATCAGTACATTATATCTCGATCTTTGTACTGGTGATTCATATACACTCATGGCAGAAGATATCCCAGGAGCCATATATTCATGGACACTTGATGGCAATCCATTACCTGAAGATGATTTTGATTTGATAATCAATAGTCCAGGACATTATGAAGTTGAAATCGATCTCAATAATGAAGAGTGCGAATTCAAAAAAGGTCAGGCTTTTGTCGAGTATTTTGAAATCCCTGAGGCATTTCCAACTTCAGAAATTCTGATTTGCGATGATGATTTTGATGGCCAATTTGCGTTTACATTTACTGAATCAACTGCCGATATTCTTGGTACACAAGATCCGGCAACCTTTCAGGTAAAATACTATCTATCCTTTGATGATGCCAACAACAATGAAAATGAATTAACATTACCTTTTATTAATACAGCCATAACACATCAGATTTTTGCACGTATAGACAATATTGGTTTCAATGGATGTTATGATATTTTAGACTTCACTATTTCTGTCTATAGCGCTGCCTTTGCCAACGCTGTCAATGATTTAGAAGTATGTGACGATCTAACTGATGGTGATGATATGAATGGACAATCTACAACCGATCTTAGTGTGATTGGTGATATAGTGCTTGGTGTTCAAAATCCAGCTGATTATTCGGTTTCCTTTCATTTGACTCAAAGCGATGCTGATACGAACACAGGGGCTTTACCATTAAGCTACTACAATAGTACTCCAGATTTTCAAACGATTTATGTACGCATTGAAAATAATTTACAACCTGATTGTTACGATACCACTTCTTTTAACATCATCATTAATAGAATACCTGAAGCACTTGATACTCTATTGTTTCAATGTGATGAAGATGGTAATCCTGACGGCTTCACTTTGTTTAACTTAACCGAAGCATTTGATGTCATGTCTGGCGGTCATCCTGATCGATCAGCTAAATATTTCTTGACAGAAAATGATGCTATTAACGGAACTAATGAAATTGATGGAAATTCGTTTGCTAATACGATTAACCCACAAATAATATATGTACAAATAATTGATGATTTATCAGGATGTTTAAATATAGCCGAGCTTACTTTGGATGTTAGTGCAACCAATGTTAATGATGCTACTTTGTTTGCCTGTGATGACGATGGTCTGGAAGATGGATTCTATGCATTTGATCTCACACTTGCAACCGCTGATGTACTAACTGGAGCTCCTACTGATGTTACTGTTGAGTACTATACGACATATGAAGATGCTTTACTTGAAGTCAATGCACTTGGTACCTCGTTTACAAATACTACGCCGTATTCTCAATTGATCTATGTACGCGCTGAAAATGATAACGCTTGTTATGGTATTAATGAAGTGCAGCTAATACTATATGAACTACCTGAAATTGAAACTGAAGAAACCGTTATCTATTGCCTTAATTATTATCCCGAAACTATTACCTTGACAGGCGGTGTTATTAATGATTCTCCAGAAAATTATTTTTATGATTGGTCAACGGGTGAATCCACACCAGAAATTGAAATAAATGAAGTAGGAATTTATACGGTTATAGTGACCAACCAGGATGGTTGTTCAAAACTGCGAACCATAACTGTGAACCCTTCAAATATTGCAACCATCGAATCTGTGGAGGTCGTTGATGGCGCTGAATTTGGTTCGGCCACAATAATAGTTTCTGGTGAAGGTGATTATGAGTTTGCAATAGATGACATTAACGGACCATATCAAGACAGCAATTTCTTTGATAACCTTTCACCTGGATTCCATACCATTTACGTGAGAGATAAAAATGAATGCGGCATTGTTGAAAAACAAATATCAATTATCGGATTTCCAAAATTCTTTACACCTAATGGTGACTCCTATAATGATACATGGCAGGTTTATGGTGTGAACAGTCAGTTTCAACCAAATACCATTATTTATATTTTTGATCGCTATGGTAAGCTATTAAAACAACTTAGTGCTTCAAGTCCAGGATGGGATGGTACTTTTAACGGTGAACGTATGCCAGACAATGATTATTGGTTTGAAGTCACCTTAGAAGATGGTCGTGTCTATAGAAATCACTTTGCATTAAAACGTTAACTTAGTAGAACATTTCTAAATAATTTGACCTACCATGAGGTCCTCGTTATATGTTGTTTTTTTGTGTTGCTCCATCTTTTCTCAAGGGCAAAACGTTGAGCTATTTGATCAATTTAATGGTCGATATGATTATGTAGCCATTGGCAACACAATGAATGTTGAGGAAAATGGACCTTTTTCCAATTGCACCATTTTAACGAGTTCAACCGCGAATTTAACACTGGCAGACAACCAAACTATTCAGGCTGCTTATTTGTACTGGGCCGGGTCTGGTCTTGGTGATTTTGAAATTACACTTAATGGTAATTCGATTTCAGCTGAACGCACATTTTCGGATGCTCTTGATGATACACGTATCTTCTTTGCAGCGTTCACAGATATCACAGATCTTGTCATTCAAAAAGGAAATGGAGATTACACAGTTGAAGATCTCAATCTGTCCAACGTTATAGAACCATATTGCTCAACAGGTACAAATTTTGGTGGTTGGGCCATAACGGTTATTTATGAAGACAGTACACTTCCTCTAAATCAGATCAATATCTATGATGGCTTGCAAAGCGTACCAACATCATTGACCATTGTGCTGGATAGTTTAAATGTATTTGACAATGAAGACGCAAAAATTGGTTTTATTGCTTGGGAAGGTGATGGAGGATTAGCTGTTAATGAAACCTTGACCATAAATGGAAACGTTATTGGTAATCCTCCATTGAATCCAATCGACAATGCGTTTAACGGGACTAATAGCTTTACAGGTCAAAGTGATCTATACAATATGGACATTGACGTTTACAATATTCAAAACAATATCAATATTGGAGATACTTCTGCTACCATTCAGTTGACTTCAGGACAGGATTTTGTAATGATCAATAATATAATTACGGTACTCAACAGCCAATTGCCCGATGCTACCACTTCAATTGATGATTATTTTTTAGAATGTAACAATCGTACACTAGAAATTGATTATTCAATTCACAATTTAAATAGCACTGCTGAGCTACCCGCCAACACACCAATCGCATTTTACGCCAATGATATTTTAGTTGCGCAGTCTGTTACTCTAAATACGATTGCTATTAATGCTTCCGAGATAAACTCTATTATATTAACCCTTCCTGATGAAATTGGACTAAATATCTCATTGGAAATTCGAGTTGACGATCTCGGTAATGGAAATGGGATAATTAATGAAATAGTGGAATCTAATAATTCATCATTTGCAACTTTTGATTTATTGATCTCTGAACCCATAATCTTTCTAGATGAACTCTTAGGTTGTGACATCGGTTTTGATACAACAACCTTTGATCTTACTTCTCATTTTCAGAATATAGGCAGTGAATTTAATCCCAATTTTGCTTCATTCTATAGCTCAATTGAAGATGCAGAAGCATCGAGCAATGAAATACTAATACCTGCTAATTTTACAAATTCTAGTAATCCACAAACCATTATTCTGCGCATTGAGAGTGATCCCTGTTATCAACTTTTCCAGTTCGATCTGCTCATTGAGAATTGTCCACCTACCATACCACAAGGATTTTCACCAAATAACGATGGCTATAATGACTGGTTCAATATTCAAGGGCTTTATGACATTTTTGAAGATCATGAATTATTAATATTTAATCGTCATGGTACGCGTATTTTTAAAGGGAATAACCTTGTAAAATGGGATGGCAGAACAAATATGGGATTGAATTCACAAGGTAAATTGGTGCCAGTCGGAACCTATTTTTATGTATTGTACCTAAATGATAGCAATTACGAAGCACTTTCAGGCTGGGTGTACGTAAATTACTAAATGTTAAAATTATTTGCATTTCATCGATATTATTTGGTGTTTCATCGATTTTTTGTCTATTTTTCGCTCATAATTTTCAATAGAGTCCGTTGTAATTAAAGACTATGAAATTGGTTAAGCTCCAAATCTTCACATCGAAGGGTTACTCCTTTGTAGTTTTATTAACATGTATTTTCAGTGTTTCAATCATCTCTGCCCAAAAAATATTGATTGACAATACTTTAACAGAACAACAATTGATAGAACAGCATCTTGTTGAAGGTTGTGTGGAAGTGTCGAACATAACCTCAACTGTAAATGGCAGTGTCAACGGTTTTTCAAGTTTTGGTTACTTTGAAAGAGACCTGTCCAACTTCCCCTTTGAGAATGGTATTGTTTTGTCTACAGGTAACGCCACCTCTGGTGGAAACACGACTAATGATAATGTATTGAACGATGGGGAGTTATCATGGGGTGCCGATCCTGACCTTGAAGCCGCTATAGGTATTACTGACACACATAATGCAACAACGATCGAATTTGATTTTGTTTCCATCTCCAACCTTATTCAATTTAACTATATATTGGCTTCTGAAGAATATTTTGGTAATTTCCCATGTAATTATTCTGATGGCTTCGCTTTTTTGATTCGTCAAGCCGGAACAACAGATCCTTATACGAATATCGCTTTAATCCCAGGTACAACAATACCAGTTAATACACAAACAATTCGTAATGAGATCGTTGGATTCTGTCCTGCTGAGAATGACCAATATTTTGATGGATACAGTATTGGCGATACTAATTATAATGGCCGCACGACAGTTCTAACAGCTTCAGCTAACATCACCCCTAATGTACAGTACCACATAAAGCTTGTTATTGCAGATTTTGATGATGAGAATTATGATTCTGCAGTATTTATTCAAGGCAATAGTTTCAATCCAACAGTAGACCTTGGTCCTGATGTCACCACATGTGCCTTAGAATATTCTCTAGATGGCGACATTGAGAATCCACTCGCAAACTATTCTTGGTACAGAAATGAAGTCTTGATCAATGGTGAAACAGATCCTACTTTAACTGTAACTCAGTCTGGGAATTACCGTATAGAAATTTCAATTCCTTTGAATGGAACAGATTGCATTATTGAAGATACTGTTGAAGTTACCTTAAACTCAGAACAAGCTGCAGAGCCACTTGCAGACATAGAGGTTTGTGATGATCTAAGTAATGATGGTATTGAAATTTTTGATCTATCATTTAAAGATGCCGAAGTGTTAACCATCATGCCACCATCAAACTACAACATCTCCTATCATTTATCAGAAAATGATGCCCAAAATGCAACTAATACTATAACAAACCCCATACAAAATACTTCTAATCCGCAGACCATATATGTTAGAATAGAGGATACTGATAGTGGTTGTTTAGCTTATACCACCTTTAATTTGGTGGTCAATGCACTTCCAGATATCGTTACTCCAACGCCGCAATCATTTTGTGATGATGTTGTGGTCGATGGTTCCACAGTTATTGACCTGGAGTCTTATTACGATACTATTACACAAGGGAATTCTGATTATGCTGTAAGTTATCACTATTCGCAAAGTGATGCTGACCAAAGTATCAATGCCATTCCATTGCCATATGTGAATACAAATCCAACAGAAACCATCTACGTAAGGGTGGTCAATACCACAACAGGTTGTATTAGCACAACATCATTTACTATTGAAGTCCTTGAACTACCTTATGTCAGTAATTTGGACTTGCCACCACTAGATGCTTGTGAGCAGGATGACGACGGGTTTGAATTTTTTGATCTAACCGAAGTCATTCCTGGTATTTTAGCAGAAGTTCCAGGATCTCTTATCAGTTTTCATGAAACACTTGAAGACGCAGCCGATGGTGTTAATGCTATTGCAGATGAAACCAACTACGAAAATATAGAACCAAATGTTCAAACCATTTTCATTAGAATTGAAGATCCTAATACTGGTTGTGCATCTGTAATTCCTTTAGATCTTCATACCAATTCTTTGATTACCGCTACTAACATTCACAACTTCTATAATTGTGATGATGCCAGTGGTGATGGTATTTCAGAATTTGATCTAGAGTTCATTGCTATCACAATATTGAATAATCTTAACGATACGACCATTGCATTTTACGAGACTGAGGAGGATATGGAAAATAATACCAATCCAATAGATCAATCTGTACCATATGAGGTGGTTTCTAGTCCGCACACCATCTATTTGGAAGTAGAAGGGTTAGATTGTTCATATCAAGCCTCAATAGATCTTATTATTAATCCACCAGTTGTTTTTGAACCAATTCCTCAAATTGAATATTGCGATACAGATAACGATACCTTTACATCTATTGAATTAGCCGATCTCGATAGTTATGTACTCAATGGTCAGGATAATATGGAAGTGCATTACTTTTTAACGGAGGCCGATGCCATAAGTAACGTCAATGCATTACCGCCGTTTTATACTAACACCGCTAATCCAACGACATTCTATGTAAGAATAAGAGATATCAATACAGGTTGTGCTGATACTGGCTCGATAGAATTGAATGTCATCGTAGCGCCATCTGTAATGCCAACAAACGACATCATAATATGCGATAATGATCAGGATGCATTTTCAATTGTCAATCTTGAAGCTATTATTCCCGAAATGGTTACAAGCACAACGAATATGACCATCTCCTTCCATACTTCAACAGATGATGCTGATACGAATACTAATGCCATTGTTTCACCATCAAATTACAATGCTACCACTGAAATTGTCTATGCGCGAGTTGAAAGCGACATCACAGGTTGTTATGCGGTGGTTCCTACAAATATTTATGTGAATACACAGCCTGAATTTGTGCCCATTTCAAATTTTGAGAATTGCGAGACTGATGGAAATGCTACCGCCGAATTCATTTTTAATGAGAAAGACAACGAGATTCTCAATGGTCAAACAGGCAAAGAAGTCCTTTATTTTGAAACTGAGGCAGATGCTATAAACAGAGCGAATGTCATTGATAAAAATGTGGTATATACTAATACATCTAGCCCACAAACTATTTTTGTTCGCGTGGAAAACCTGACCGATCCTTCTTGTTTTGGAACGTCATCCTTTGACCTTGAAGTAGGTTCGATACCTGTTTTTAATGCGCCAACAAATTTTATTGTTTGTGATGATATTAGTAATGACGAACTCCATACTTTTGACTTTACACAAAAAATAAATGAGATTTCCCAAGGGAGTCCTGAAAATCTCAGTATTTCTTTTCATGAGTCCTATGATGATGCTCAAAATCAATTGAATACCATTGGTCCAGAATACACCAATATTGAAAACCCCCAACAAATTTATGCTCGTATAGAAAATGGAACAAATTGCCATGCCATTGTAGAATTTGGATTGAATGTAGTTCAAGTCCCTACGGTAAACTTACCGTCTGCCATTGAACAATGTGACACGGACTATGATGGAATCACCACTTTTGATCTTACGGTTTCAGAATTTGAGATCTTAGATGTGAGGAATGACAATATCATTGTAACTTATTTTGAGAATCAAGATGATCTCATAACAGATCAAAACGAAATCACTAATCCAGAATCATATAGCAATACTTCCAACCCGCAAACCATGTATGTCAAGGTTTTGAATGTAGTTTCAAATTGTTATGCAGAATTACCTTTGGATCTTGTAGTGAATCTGCCACCAGCGATCAACAACATACCTGAAATTCACATTTGTGAAAACGAATCAACGACTTATGATCTTGATGAGGCCACTGCCATTTTAGTGGAAGATTCAACCAACGTAGACATTGCATACTATAGCAATCAATCTGATGCTGAAAATCAAATAAATCCTTTAGGACCTAACTATATCTATTCTTCTTCCAACGATATTATTTTTATTAGAGCCGAAAACACGATCACCAACTGTGTGCGTATCCAGTCATTTAATCTTACAGTTAATGCCAATCCAGTGGCTCATCAAGCACAGGACTTAGAGGATTGTGATGATGATTATGATGGTCAATTGTACTTTCAACTACAAACCCAAACACCGCAAATTCTAGGTAATCAATCTGAACTGGCTTACACTGTAACCTATCACCTAACCTTTGATGATGCTGAAGATGGCGCTAACGTAATTCAGGACCTTAACTTTTTGGCTTTTGACGCACAGGAGATCTTTGCACGCGTTGAAAACAATGAAACAGGTTGTTATGATACATCAACATTTTTTATTTATGTCAATCGAAAGCCAGAAATAGTAATTGAAGATCAAGTTATGTGTTTGGACAATCTTCCTTTAACGGTTTCTGCTGATACAGGATTTGATGATATTTATCTTTGGTCGACTGGTGAAACCACATCATCAATAGATATTAATTCTATAGGTACTTATTGGGTCACTGTAACTTCTATTCATGGTTGTGAAACCACATCACAATTTAATGTCACCGAATCAGAGATCGCCACAGTTGAATTTACCGAAACTATTGACTTTTCCGATCCAAATAACATAACCATAACAGTTAGCGGTGATGGTGATTATCTCTATATTTTAGATGACGGCATACCACAAACCTCTAACGTATTTGAAAATGTATCATTGGGCTACCACACCATTACGGTGATCGATCAAAATGGCTGCGGATCTGTAACCACCGAAGTTCTGGTTATAGATGCACCAAAGTTTATGACGCCAAATGGAGATGGTTATTTTGACACCTGGCATATTGTTGGTGTAGAGACCTTACCAGGAACGACCATTCATATTTATGATCGATATGGTAAACAACTTCACCATCTTACTTCTACTTCTGAAGGTTGGGATGGACTTTATAATGGACAAAAAATGCCAGCTACTGACTATTGGTTTGTTGCCAATGTGGTGCAAGGAGATCGATCATTCCAAGTTAAGGGGCACTTCGCTATTAGACGCTAAATATTTGTGTAATTTTGCACAATGCGTTTTACAATTAAATCCGATTTCAAACCAACTGGTGATCAGCCTGAAGCGATTCAACAATTGTCCGATGGTGTCAGTTCAGGAGAAAAATATCAAACCTTGTTAGGTGTTACCGGTTCGGGTAAAACCTTTACTATAGCTAATGTCATTCAAGAGATTCAGCGTCCTACATTAGTATTGGCCCATAATAAAACGCTAGCGGCCCAATTATATTCTGAATTCAAACAATTCTTTCCGGATAATGCCATAGAATATTTTGTTTCATATTATGACTATTATCAGCCTGAAGCTTACATTCCAGTTTCCGGCACTTATATCGAGAAAGATTTGTCTATCAATGAGGAGATCGAAAAACTGCGGTTAAGCACCACCTCTTCCCTACTATCTGGGCGCCGTGATGTATTAGTTGTGGCTTCAGTATCTTGTTTGTATGGGATCGGTAATCCGATAGAATTTCAAAAAAATGTGATCACATTAGAAAAAGACCAAGTGATATCACGTACAAAATTATTACATCGTTTGGTTCAGAGTTTGTATTCACGAACTGAAGCAGAATTTAATTATGGTAACTTCAGAATTAAAGGCGATACCGTTGATGTCTTTCCAGGTTATGCAGACAATGCTTATCGCATTCATTTTTTTGGTGATGAGATTGAAGCTATAGAAGCATTTGAAGTAGGCACCAATCGGGTGCTTGAAAGCTACGACAGGTTGAATATTTATCCTGCGAATATGTTTGTCACTTCACCTGAGGTTTTACAGAATGCCATTCATGAAATTCAGGAAGATCTGGTTAAACAACATGATTATTTTAAAGATATTGGAAAACACCTAGAAGCTAAACGTCTTAAAGAACGTACCGAATTCGATTTGGAAATGATACGTGAACTTGGCTATTGTTCTGGTATTGAAAACTATTCACGATATCTAGATGGCCGAGCTCCTGGCACGCGTCCGTTTTGTCTATTGGATTATTTTCCAGAGGATTATTTAATGGTAGTAGATGAAAGTCATGTGACCATTTCTCAGGTCCATGCCATGTACGGTGGGGATAGAAGCCGTAAGGAAAATCTTGTTGAATATGGTTTTAGGCTACCTGCGGCTATGGACAACAGGCCATTGAAATTTGAAGAGTTTGAAGCCATGCAAAATCAAGTGATCTATGTTAGTGCGACGCCAGCTGACTATGAGTTGCAGAAAACTGATGGTATTTATGTAGAGCAAGTAATAAGACCGACAGGACTATTGGATCCTGAAATTGAAGTGCGTCCTAGTTTGAACCAGATTGATGATCTAATTGAGGAGATTCAGCAGCGTGTAGACCGGGATGAACGAACATTAGTTACTACGTTAACGAAACGCATGGCCGAAGAATTGACAAAATACTTGGCTAGAATTCAAGTGCGTTGTCGTTATATACATAGCGATGTTGATACATTGGAGCGTGTAGAGATCATGCAAGATCTGCGAAAAGGATTATTTGATGTACTTGTAGGCGTTAATTTATTACGTGAAGGATTAGATCTTCCTGAAGTTTCATTAGTTGCAATTCTTGATGCCGATAAAGAAGGTTTTCTTCGTTCAGCGCGGTCCTTGACGCAAACAGTAGGACGCGCAGCCAGAAACCTCAATGGCAAAGCTATTATGTATGCTGACAAGATCACTAATAGTATGCAAAAAACCATTGATGAGACCAATTACAGGAGAGAAAAGCAAATGGCTTATAATGAAGCCAACAATATTACTCCACAGGCCTTGAATAAAAGTCTGGATAATGCTTTAAGTAAAAACTCTGTGAGTACTGGTTACTATGACAAACAAGTGCAGTTAGCCGCAGAACCTGAAAGTGAATACCTCAGCCGACCAGAAATAGAGAAGAAAATACGTGAAAAACGAAGCCAAATGGAAGTGGCTGCTAAAGCTTTGGACTTTATGGAAGCAGCGCGCTTACGAGATGAAATCAAAGCGTATCAACTTAAACTCGAAAAATTAGAAGCGTAATTTTAGTTATATTGGATCTTGAAAATATCAATTAAAAAATCTGGCGGAATAATTTTATCTGGAAAACTTTCCATGAGGTCGAGTACTTTACTGATCGACTCATGACTTAAGCCCATACGAAGACCAAAATTATAAAGCCTTATAATTTCTTTATTGGGATGTTCAGTACTCACGTTCATTAACAATACTAATCGGTGGAATTGAACAATACGTTCACTATGTGATTTAAGTTGGACGTAGGTAACAGGATTATCAAGTAGGTAGTCAAAATCTTGTTGAGTAATCTCTAATTGTTTGGCTACACCTAATAGAAAATTGTATTCTATTTCCTTTAAGCTGTTATCTGTACGTGCAAAGGCGATCATTTCAGATAAGAGGCTTAATTTTTCAGCTCGGTTAATCATTATTCAAGGGATTAATTAAATTCAAAATAAAATTATCAATTAGCGGCCAAAAGTAATCATGCATTATTTGTTGCTTATCGAAAAAAAATTGTGATTTCATCGGACTTTTTACACGTTAAGGCTAAAAAAAATCATAACATTTTGATTTATAGTTATTTATAAATATTACTTAAATAGAGTTATTAATAGTAGTATTTTATTGATAATCGATGAATGGTATCATCAAAAAAAAACTCCAAACAGTAGTTTGGAGTTTTAGACTAATTCAAATAATTTTTATTAAATCTCAGCTTCTATTCTCACCGGAATAACAAATGTTTTTTTACCATTACCAATTGCTGCTGGTAATTCGTTATAGTTTAATCTGCTTTTCAAATAAGTCTCTAAACTTTTTTCGTCACAATCAACAGATAATACTACGATTTCATTATCCTTGTTAATCGTCACTGTTACTTTAGCTGTCATGTCTTCCTCAACTAAAAATGTTGGATTCTGTAATAAGTCTTCAACAGTTTGTGTGACTACTGCAAATTGTTTCTCTGCGGCTTTGGCCTCAGCGGTGTTCGAATTTGTGCTTGCTGAAAGCACACTACTAAATGCAATCGCTGCAACTAGTAAAAAAGATTTCATTGTTTTCATAATTGTTCGATTTTAAATTGATTGACACTATAAAAGACGACTATAATTACTAAAGTGTTACACAAAGAATTATTAATTAACGATTGTTTAACTTTAATTAATACTCTATTAACACTAAATCATTGCAGTACCTTTTAAATAAAGACATTAAAAAAGAGCAGTGTGTTACACTGCTCTTATGAAAATTATTTCTAAGTAAATGAAGTCTCGGTAAAGTGAATTAGCCTACAACAGCCTGAACTTTATCTGCTGCTTCCCTGGAATTCAACAGCACTTTGTACATCTAATCCTGAATTATCTATAAGCTCTTTAGCAATATCAGCATTAGTAC
>CAYZKX010000025.1:0-15514 GCA_964479055.1 uncultured Flavobacteriaceae bacterium | reverse complement strand
ATATTAGTCCAATCTTTTGTCCAATAGCCGTGAAATGCATAGGTTAGTCCAGTTCCTTCATCAGTACCGCCATGAATCTGTTCAACAATTGGAGTCATCCAAATGGCATTTACACCCAGATCTGTAAAATAACCGTCCTTGATTTTTTGTGTCACGCCCTTTATATCACCTCCTTCAAATCCACGAAGTTTACCAGTTTCTCCAGTCCTTTCAAAGTTCACATCATTCAATGTGTCTCCATTATTAAACCTATCGGTCAATAAAAAATAGATATTAGCGGCTTTCCAATCAAAATCAAATTGAGTTCCAACAGGAATTGCATCCTCTTTTTTAGTTTCCTCACAATTAAATAGCGAAATGCAGACAAATAGATATATTATTTTCTTTATCATTAGAATTTCATTTTAATTTCATACACTTTAGCAGTATTCCATGTTAATGGAAAAGAGAGTATACGAGTTTCAGGGTTATAGTTAAATGATTTTATCTTTTTATTTCCAGCTTTTATTTGCCTAGGCGAATTTGATAGATTATGAATAAAAACAGTAATCATCTTAGTAACGCTGCTAAATGACGATCCATTTTTTGCTTCTAATTCAATTTCGAATGTTTTGTCCTGTTGTTCGAATTCGAATTTCAATATTTCATATTGGCCTTTTTCAAAAGCGTTTTTTGTCCATCCATCATCGTTGTACAATTGACGTTCACTTTGTGCAATGGTGTCATGATGATAATAATGTAATTCAAAGGTATTCAATGCATAATTATCAGTCGATTGAACCACTGAGGTTATTGGAATAAATGCACCTGCTCGAACATAGGTTGGAATGGATTCGGATGTCGTTGCAACAGTTAAAGTTTGTCCACCTTCAATTAATGTATCACTATAAAAGTCAAACCAATTATTATTTTTTGGAAAATACACATCAATTTCATCAGTGTCAGGATTTATCACTGGAGTCACCAAAAAATCATTTCCCCATAAATATGTTGAAGTCATATTATAAGTAGCATCAGATTCGTCTTCAAAGAACAATGGTCTCATAAGCGGTAGCCCTTTTTGATTATTCTCGAATACCAAATTGTAGTTATAGGGTAACAATTTATATCGCAATTCAATTGCCTTTTTCGCAGATGCTTTGGTTTTTGGTTCTCTAAATATTGGTTCGCTAGGCACATCTTCCTGCGCATGAGGTCTATAAATAGGTTGAAATACACCATATTGTAACCAGCGTTTATATAATTCATCATCAAGATTAGCCCCTGCGAATCCACCAAGATCCGAATGCATATAGGCCAGCCCCTGCATACCCATCTGTAATGCAATTTCTGGTTGACTTTGAAATCCACCCCAGGTTCGGTTAACATCTCCCGACCAAGGTATCATGCCATAGCGCTGTGATCCAGAATAACCTGCTCGCATCAAAATAAATGGTCGTTCTTCAGGAAAATCCCTAGCATAACCTTCATATACCAATCGCGCCCAATCATGCCCATAAATGTTGTGTAGCTCATCAGCTGTTCCAGTATGATGCTGTACCCAACTTGGATGAACTTCAGGTTCACCTAAATCGCCCCAAACTCCAGAAACACCTATATCAGCCAAACCTTTGTAAATATTCCAGAACCAGTCCTCAGCCTCCTTTTTATAGATGTCTATGATGCCAGTATTCCCAAAATAAAAATCATACCGAGCAGGTTGCCCGGTAGAATCGGTAGCTAATATTTGTTGATCAACGGCTTCATCCCAACGCTTAGAAGTGGATAGAATAAAAGGCTCAGTAATTGGAATTGTTTTCACTCCTTTTTGTTTTAATCGATCTACCATACCTTCAAAATCAGGAAAGGAATCCCTATAAACCGCTAGGTTTCCCATAGTACCTTGAACCTCTTTTCCAAACCAATACAAGTCTAATATGATAGCATCTACTGGAATCTGTTCATCTTTGAATCGTTTAATGGTATTTTCCGTTTCCGCCTGTGAATGATACCCAAATCGGCTAGAAAAATTACCTAAAGCCCAGCGTGGTAGCATAGGTTGTTTACCAGTTAGTTCAGTATAATTATCTAAAAGGTCCTCCCATGATTCTCCAACTACGATTTGATAGCTCTTACGTCCCGAAATAGTCTCATAGGTCATTGTATTATTAGCTTGACTATCCAAATCTAGAAAGCCAATAGGAGCATTGTCAAAATGAACCATATATTTTTTAGATGAAATGGCCACAGGTATGGTGAAATTCATCAACGGGCTCTCAGTTTCATATCCATAATGTGCTCTATTATACAATCGCAGTTTATGACCTCGTCTATTCATACCAAGTGCTCTGGCTCCACCTCCATATAACACTTCATCCTTAGTAATTTGTAACGAAATGGCTTCTCCAAATTCAGTTCTATGATAGCCTTTCTTCTCCGCAATTATACTTTGGTCATTGTAGTAGTAATTGATTTTAAATGGAGATTTTTGAATGTTGATATCAATTCCTGAACTTTCAATAATCAAACCATTATCATTCTCGGTTATCGTTTGAATAACATCCTTAGAAATTAATTGTACGGCATGTGACTTTTCGATTAGTTCTTGCCCTGTAGGTACAAAGGTTGACTCAACGATCTTTGGTGAAAGAAATTTAAGAAAGTAGGTGCCATCGCTTACCTCAATTTCTACTTCACCTTCTTTTTGGTTCATGTTTTTGTACTCTCTGATCGGTTTATTCAGATCAAATAACCACAGAATTGCTGCTTCAAAATTCTCGCGCCATAATTTCTCATTGTGCTGTCCCCCTTCTATAATCTTTTTATAGATATTAGAATTTTTGAATCCAGAGTCTTTCATGACATCTATCATCTTCTCCACATCTGGGACCACCCTTTCTCCTTCACGATCACCTGCTAAGAAGTACATGCGCATGTTAGACTGATTGCTCTTTTTGCGTGCAAGATCATAAGCCTCTTGCGACACCCAAAACGAAGGAGAAAAGACACCTACCTTACCAAATACGTTTGGATTTTCCAAAGCCGCATAATGCGAAATTAGTCCTCCAAGAGAGCTCCCCATTATGGCAGTGTTTTCAGCATCTGGCATGGTGCGAAAGTTTTTGTCAATATATGGTTTAAGGGTTTCGACCAGAAATCTAGAATAGTCCTGACCTTCTGATTTCTCTATTCGAGGAAAAGTGTAGGGAATATATTCATTTACGCGTTGATCTTCGGCATTATCTATAGCGACTACAATCATACTTAAACCCATTTCATAATACAAGTGATTTAAAGTCTCATCAACTTCCCATTCACCTGCATATGATGTTTTTACATCAAACACATTTTGTCCATCTTGAATATAAAGTACAGGATAGTTCTTGTTTGAAGTTTTATAATCTGGAGGCAGATACAATCTTATTTTACGGGATCTATCGAGCTGGGGCATTTCAAAATCATTAGAGAGTATAGTCACATTTTGATGTGCTGTAGATCGCACAATGGCTTTGCTGTCTCCTGTCCACCCTTCGATTGAAATATAGACGGTTTGTTCACCACTTTCACAAGTATAGGATCTGTTTTCTATACTAGCACCATCACCATCTGTTTCAACCGATTCCCAGGATCCCAAAGTAAACTTGAATAAGATATTACATTGAATATTATTAAGAGTAATGCTATAAGTTTCACCATCTTGTGATAGCACTGTTTCTTCGCTACCACCAGACCACCCTTCGAAATTTCCAGAAATATAAAGGGATTTATTGAAATCATGTCCTTCCGGAAGTTGATTCACGATAAAAGTAACTTGTCCACAAACTAAATTTGAAATCAGTAAAGCAATGAAAAGAAACTTGTATCTCATAGAACCAGTTTTATTTAGTTATTGCTCCCCATTAAAAAAGTAAATGGTACATCGAGGCGCTGATTCCAGGAATTTTCGGAATGGTCAGTACCTTCAAATTTCAAATTTCTAAAATTAGATTCATCATACCCAAGTTTCTCAAAAAGTGCTGTTACCTCATCTTCAAATTCCACATAATAGGCATCAAGAGTTTCAGTGCCAAAATCAAAATAGAATTTATGATACTCTGGATCAGGAGCATTTTCAGAAAGATAACTAAAGAAAGCATCAGGAATCGGGTTATTTGGTGATGGCATAACACCAGGCCAGTGCGTTGAAATACAGGCTGCCCCTGAAAATATTTCGGGGTACTCGCATAGTGCATACATGGAGATCAAACCACCCATGCTTGACCCACCAATAAAGGTGTGTTCTCGATCACTATAGACTGAATAATTAGCATCAATATAGGGTTTAACCTCCTTTACGATAAACTTTAAGTAATTATCAGAATTTATAGGTTCCTTAAATAACGGATTTGAGCCTCTTCTAGATGCCTCGTAAATAGAATCTTTGGATTCTAAACTTTGAAATGGCTTATTTGGAAAGTAGTCGCTATGTCTTATTTCTGAAATATTATGCATTGCTACAATAATGAAGTCTTGTGTTTTACCATCATTCATCAATTGAGAAGACCACTCATCTACTTTCCATTCTTGTTTGTTCCAAGTGGTTGTGGAATCAAATAACATTTGCCCGTCGTGCATGTACATCACAGCAAACTTTTTATCTTCCGAATAATGATCAGGAACCCAAACATCAACTGGCCTCTCGGTCACAAATTCTGAAGGGAAGTTCTCTACCCTAAGAATTGTCCCCGATGCTAAATCTACAGTTTCGAGTTGATATGCACTAATTTCAGGCTGGTCTACTATAGTGTTATTTAGGTCCTTTGTCTCACTCTTGCAAGAGATAAAAAGTAATAACACTAGGCTAAATACAGATATTTTCATCTATTTTTTAGTTGTTAAAATGGTAACACCTTTTGAATCAAATGTAATCGCGTCATTCCATTCAAATGCCTCACCTGTAATTACATTTTTGAGGGTCTTACCGTCAATACCCATTTCGGAGTACCTTTTCAAATCAATGGTCAACGGCTCTTCATTCTTGTGCAACATGACCACAACGGTTTCATCTTCGTATTGTCTAAATATGAAGTATGTTCCTAAAAATGGTGAGAAGTGCACTGTTTTACCTTCATGAATGGCTTTGCTCGATTTTCGGTAATTCAAAAGTGTGGAAAGGAATGTCTGCATATCTTTTTGTTCAGCAGTCAGGCCTTCACCAGTAAATGCGTTAACCTCATCGCCTTGCCATCCCCCTGGAAAGTCGGTTCTTATCAAACCATGATCACCAGGTTTTTCAAGATCATCCATAAGGATTTCTGTTCCGTAATAAATTTGTAGAATTCGAGGCAGCACTATATGAGTTGCTAATGCCATTTTTGTATTGACAATATTCCCATCCATCTGCGTAAAAATTCGACTCATATCATGATTGTCTGGAAAGATCAATATATCTTTTGGAGACTCGTAAGCAAAGTCATTAGCTAAACCTTCGTAGATCTTTACGAGTCCTTTGTCCCACGATTCGTTTTCTTTAATCCCAGCAGTGATGGTTGCTTGCATAGCAAAGTCCATTGTAGATGGTAAATTGGAATCGTATCCGTCTTTATTATCATTGCCGTCTTGCCAATAAGCGATCAACAACGGGTTGTAACTCCATTCCTCACCAACAATATTAAAATTAGGATACTCATTCATTATTGCTCCGGCCCAATCGCTCATGAAATTCTTGTCTGGATATGGGTAAGTATCTTGACGTATACCTCCCAGGTCGGCCGTTTCAATCCACCAAATACTATTTTGAATGAGATATTTGGCCATAAAAGGATTACGCTGATTTAAGTCTGGCATAAACGGAACAAACCAACCTTCGTTATTACCCTTTCGGTCATATTCTGAAGCATAGTTATCTTGATTTGTGGTTCGTCTATGGTTAGAATTTGTGAAATATTGATTGAGGCGGTCCCAATCATATTCCCCATTAGGTTTACGCATTTCTTCAACTGGAACTGGTAATTTTTCAAAATCTGCTTGATAGTTAACCCAGTCTTCAAATGGAAGATCTTTCATCCACCAATGCTCTAAACCACAGTGATTGGCGATTTGATCCATGATCAATTTAATGCCTTTTTCCTTTGCCTTTTGAGAGAGCTCTATGTACTCTTCATTGGATCCAAACCGTGGATCGATCTGGTAGAGATCAGTCATTGCATATCCGTGATATGATCCTTCGTGCATATCATTGATTATTAGTGGCATTGACCATATGGCTGTGAAGCCCATATCGGCAATATAATCCAGATGATCTATTATTCCGCGAATGTCACCGCCATGTCTTGCATAGTCATCGGTGCGATCAATAGTTTTTTCATTGAGTTCTTGAAAAGTATCATTAGACATATCGCCATTTGCAAAACGGTCTGGAGTAACTAAGAAAATGGCATCACTGCTATCAAAACCTAGGTACTCGTCTGATGATTTTTCACGATCTTTTAATTCATACGTATGAGTTTTTTCATTGCCATTCCCATCGTTAAAAACAATATCAAACTTTCCTGCCTGAGCTTGATCTGAAATAGTAAGGTCAATGAACAAATAATTTGAACTACGAGCTGTATGAGTTTCGGAAATGCTCACACCAGCGTAGGTAATTTCAGGAGAATAATTTCCTATGCCTTCGTCATAGACCAAAAGTTGTAAGGAATTGTCTTTCATTCCTATCCACCAATGCGGTGGTTCAACACGTTGTAAAGAGGTATTTGAAACCTCTGCCTGAGGTGCAGGATCATTGGATTCGGTTTTACACGAAACCAATGACACCAACACCATTGCTATTAATGATATTTTAAAAAAGCGTTTCATAATCTAAACAGTTATAAGATTATTTGGTGTAATTGTGACTATATTGTCATTCACTAGGATCTGTAGATCGCTAGTCCCTTCCAATTCAAAATTTGTTTCGTTTTTGCAGACATTAACTTTTAATATCTGATCTCTAAAATTAATTTTGAACGAATAAGCTTCCCATTGTTTTGGAATTTGCGGTTTAAACGATAGCATATCATTTTTGATACGCATACCACCAAAACCTTCCACGAGACTCATCCAAGTCCCGCCCATCGATGTGATATGCAGACCTTCATGCACCTCTTTATTATAATCGTCAAGATCAAGTCGTGAAGTTCTTAAATAGAACTGATAAGCCTGATCAATTTCTCCTAGTTTACATGCCAAAATACTATGTACGCAAGGTGAAAGAGAGCTCTCATGAACTGTATATGGTTCATAATAATCAAAATGCTTCCTCAATTCGACTTCGTTAAACTGGTCTTCAAAAAAGTAAAATCCTTGAAGTACATCGGCTTGTTTAATATATGGTGATCTAAGAATACGATCCCATGACCAATGTTGATTTATTGGACGTTCTTCAACAGGGATGTGATCAACAGTCACTAATGCCTTATCTAAAAACCCATCTTGTTGTAAATAGACCTGATGTTCCTCTGAATATGGAAAATACATCTTATCAGCAACTTGTTTCCATTGGTTTAGTTCAATATCTTGAAGATTAGTCGTCCTGATAATTGATTCATGTGCCTTTGGATCTTCTTTACAAACATCATCTAAACACATCATAGTATAGTTAAGACACCATTGAGCTATGTAGTTGGTATACCAATTATTATTGACATTATTTTCATATTCATTTGGACCTGTTACACCCAACATAACATAACCTTCCTTTTGGTTTGACCAGTTCACTCTTTGGCTCCAGAATCGGGCAATCCCGATAAGCACTTCCAATCCTTTCTCTTTTATGTAAGACCTGTCTCCTGTATATCTTGTATAGTTGTATATGGCATATGCAATTGCTCCATTTCTATGAATCTCTTCAAAGGTGATTTCCCATTCATTATGACACTCTTCACCATTCATAGTCACCATAGGATAAAGCGCAGCGCCATTATTAAAACCTAACTTTTCGGCATTTTCAATAGCTTTTGATAAGTGATTGAATCTATAGGTCAATAGATTTCTTGCTACACTTTGGTTTTTAGTCGCCATATAAAATGGTAAACAATAAGCTTCGGTATCCCAATAGGTACTTCCACCATATTTTTCGCCTGTAAATCCTTTAGGTCCAATATTTAAACTGGCATCTTTACCAGAATAGGTCTGGTTGAGTTGAAAAATATTAAAACGAATGGCTTGTTGTGATTTCACATCACCTGAAATTGTGATATCCGCAGTATTCCAAATTTGTTTCCATTCTTGAGCTTGTTCTTTTAATAATTGATCAAACCCAATACTAACGGCCTGAGAAAGAATTGATCTGGCTTGAGTTTCCAGCTCCTCTTTTGGATGGTTTCTATCCACAACATAACCACCATATTTTTCAATGGTATAAGTTTCTCCTTTTTTAACTGGGTACATATAACTGAACGACGCGAAATTTGAATCGGCTTTAATATTAGGTTCGCCCAAAATACGTTTGTTATCTATATATACCTGTGACTCCATGAACGTACAAACGTAGAAGTCAGTTTTTAAAGTCTTGGTATTAACAAATGCTTGATTATTTTCGTTACTCACACTTAAGGTATCCCAAAACTTATCATCCCAATTGGAATCTTCGTTTTTAATCCCGCTGTCCAAACAAGGTTGAAAACAGATGGTGACATCATCACTAATGGGTGTAACCTCATATCGAATAGCACCTACCTCATCCAATTTCAAGCTTAGAAATCGTGTTACATTAACAGCTATTTCAATGTCATTTTGAAGTGTAGCATGAAAAGATCGTTTGTACCAGCCTTCTTGCATATTGAGCTCACGCCTAAACTTATTTACATTTTTACATTGATACAGGTCTAACATTTCATTGTTGACCAAGACATTGATACCAATCCAATTAGGTGCATTTAGCACCTTAGCAAAGTACTTCGGATATCCATTTTTCCACCAACCTACTCTGGTTTTATCCGGATAGTAAACTCCAGCTATATAACTTCCTTGTAATGTTGGTCCTGAGTAATGTTCTTCAAAATTTGCACGTTGACCCATAGCCCCATTTCCAAGGCTAAACAAGCTCTCAGAAGCCTGCACATTGGCTACATCAAATCCTTCTTCTATAATAGACCATTCGTCAGGTATAATATATTCTTTATTCATGTTAAAACTAAAATTCTATTTTAACGGTTTATTAGTTCGTTTATAAATTCAGAGGATATTTCGGTGAAATCTTTAAATACAAATTTCGCATGCCCTAGGACATCCTCACTTCCAATTCCGATGCTTATCATTCCTGCATTGTTAGCAGCCTCAATTCCAGCTACCGCATCTTCAAAAACAATACAGTTCTTAGGTTCAATTTTTAAATGTTTTGCCGCTAATAGAAAAACTTCAGGATCAGGTTTAGCATTAGACACATCATTACCATCCACTATAGCATCAAAGGCATCCAGCAAATTGACCTGTTGCAAAATAGATCGTGCATTTTTACTCGCCGACCCTAGGGCTACACCCTGATCATAGGACTTCAAATGGTCCAGAATACGTGTTACATCAGGAAGAACTTCGTTATGATCCATATGTGATATATATTCTAAATAATCATGATTCTTTCTAGCCATTAATTCCATGAACCGATCTTCTTCCAAAGTCACGTTACCCCAACTCAATATCTTTTCCAATGAACGTACTCGGCTTACACCTTTTAACTGTTCATTTTGCTTTTCAGAAAAATCAACACCAATACTATTCGCTAATTTTCTCCAAGCTAAATAGTGGTATCTGGCGGTATCAACTATGACACCGTCTAAATCAAAAATGAACCCTTTTTTATGCATTTATTTCAACAGTTGCTTTATCATGAACCCGCAAGGTTAGGAAACCAGATATAATCATAGAAATTCCTCCAACTACGAGGGCATATATTGGTTCATTATTAAAAAATCTAGTAAGCATGAATCCTAATATAGACGCAGCAACAATTTGAGGTATCACAATAAAGAAATTGAAAACGCCCATATAGTAACCCATTTTGTTTGCAGGTAAAGCTCCTGTTAACATGGCATATGGCACTGATAATATACTTGCCCATGCTATACCAACACCTACCATTGAAATTAATAAGAAGTCAGGGTTTGATACAAAATAATAAGATATCAATCCTACTCCTCCAAGACACAAACAAATTAAATGTGCTACCTTCCTGCTTGTTTTTTTAGCCAAAATTGGTATCAAAAATGCCACTAATGCAGCGACTAAAAATTTAATACCCATAAGTACGCCAACCCAATCAGCCCCTTCATTATAAAGTTGAGAAGTTGTATCGGACGTACCATAAATATGGCTAGTAACAGCCGAAGTGGCATAGATCCACATAGAAAACATGGCAAACCAGGAAAAGAATTGAACTACTGCTAATTGCTTCATAGTCTTTGGCATTCTTAACAAATCTGTCATGATATGAACAAAACCATTATCCACTTGGCGCTTTCTTAATAAAGCTGCCAAAAAGAAAAGTAGTCCAACCAATGCAATTCCAACCCCTAGGATGTAAAGATCCTTTCGTAATTCGAAAAAAGCTATCCCCATAGAGGCAAGTAATCCAACTATCAACATTATGAGCCCTACGTTGGATTGTTTGCCAAACGAAACTTCCTGATTATTTTCTGTATTCTGAACACCAGTTTCATTCTGCGCTTTTTCAAAAGCTTCAAATTCTTCAGGCGAATATTCTTTTGATCGGACAACCGTCCACAGAACAGCCAATAAAAATGCTGCTGCTCCAAAATAGAAGGAATATTTAACCGTATCTGGAATGACACCTTCAGGTGCGGTATTCGAAATATTTAACCAATTAGTTAGTATATAAGGCAACCATGATCCAACAAAACCACCAATACCAATAAAAAAGCTTTGCATGGCAAAACCTAGTGTTCTTTGCCCATCCGGTAAATTATCCCCAACAAACGCTCTGAAAGGTTCCATAGAGATATTAATGGACGCATCCATTATCCATAATGTGCCAATAGCCATCCATAGCACTGGAGAGTTAGGCATAATACATAACGCTATTGATGCGAGTATAGCTCCAACCAAAAAATAAGGGCGTCGCCTTCCAAGTTTTGGATGCCAGGTTCTATCACTGAAGTAACCAATTATTGGTTGCACAATTAAACCTGTTACAGGTGCTGCTAGCCAATACACGGCTAATTCATCTACCTGAGCGCCAAGTGTTTCAAAAATTCTAGATGTATTAGCATTTTGAAGGGCAAAGCCAAATTGGATCCCGAGAAAACCAAAACTCATATTCCAGATTTCCCAAAATCCTAAAGTGCGCTTTTTCATAAATAGTATAATTTAAATTAATACTATTTTGATAAGCTTAAAACTCATCAAAACTTACTGTGAGAAGTGAAAATATAAGTTTTGATTACTGGGTAAAGATATAAAAGTTTTTGAATATTGATAAAAAAGCCACTATTTGGTAGACTCTCGTTCTATTAATTCGGTCTCAATGACTATCGTTTCATATTGGTCATCTTCAATGTCACGTTCTAATCTTTCGATTAGTAGCTCAGCTGCTTTTCTACCTATAGCTTCACCGTGTTGACGAATCGTTGTTAATGAAGGTGTGGCGTGCTTGGATAGCATGCCATCAGTAAAACCAACTACTTGCACATCATCAGGCACTTGCTTGCCCAACTTTCTTACAGCTTTCACAGCAGTTAAGGCATAGAGTTCGTTTACAGCAACGATGCCATCAATGTCATTGTGATTAGAATAGAGATTGATGATATCATTTTCCAAAGCATCCAAATGTTCCTCATAAGCATCTTTATCATCGACCTTTAATATAAGGTCTGTAGTATAAATTATGCCTCTTTCTTCTAATGCATTTATATAACCTTCAGTTCGCAGTTTACCAACATTTACATAGTCCTTGGTTGAAATCAAAGCAATTTTTCGACATCCATTCTCTAATAATTTGGTTGTTGCTTTTTTGGCGGCAGAAAAATCATCCACAATCACCTTATCGCAATTTACTTCGTCAATTACCCTATCAAATAAAACGATAGGCATGCCTTGATCAATAGTTTCATTAAGATGATGGTAATCCTGTAATTGCAATGTTTCTTTTGATATGGACATAATAAAGCCATCTATGCTTCCATTAGCTAAAGTGTCAATATTGATGATCTCTGTTTTAAACGATTCATTCGAAAGTCCCACGATCACGTTATAACCTTTTTCTATTGCCGTTTGTTCTATTCCACTAATTACTTTTGAAAAAAAGTAATGTACAATTTCAGGTATGATAACACCAATAGTTTTAGTTTTTCTGTTTTTTAGGCTTAACGCAATATTATTTGGACGGTAATTGTACAGTTTGGCAAATGCCTGAACTTTTTCAATGGTATCTTCACTAATTTCGGTGCTGTTTCGAAGTGCCTTAGAGACAGTAGAAATTGAAACATCTAATTCTTTTGCAATTTGTTTTAATGTTACTTTTTGCCTCATATGTAGCACGCAATAATTTCTTAACTTTAGGGCTTAAAATTGCGGATTTGCTTGTTTTTAAATGTTAAAATTAAAGATAATGAAAAAAGTTTTCAACACGAAAACGTTTTCGCTAAGAATTATACAATTTCAAAAAAAAACTTAACGTATTATTTACATATTTTTAACAACGAGAAGTGAATTTATAAGGATAATTCTTAAAAACTAATCTAAAAGTATTATATGAAAACAACTTTTAATAGTTTACTTTTTTTATTTCTGTTATTGCCTGTATTTTTAATTGCGCAATCAACAGTGAGCGGAAAAGTAACTGAGCAAGCATCTTCATTACCTCTTCCAGGTGTTAATATCACAGTGAAGGGTACTTCAAATGGAGCTGCTACAGACTTTGATGGAAACTATACCCTTACCGTGAACAATGGTGATGTATTGGTTTTCTCATATGTAGGTTTTGTTACTCAAGAGATCACTTATAATGGCCAAACTACCATTGATGTTCAAATGGTGGAGGATGCTGCAGTTTTAGATGAAATCGTACTAATTGGGTATGGTTCAACAACTAAGCAAGATGCAACAGGTGCCGTTGATAAGGTTTCTGAAGAAGATTTTAACAAAGGAGCCATCGTATCACCTGCACAATTAATTGCCGGTAAATCTGCTGGTGTGCAGATCACTGGAGGTAGTGGTGCTCCAGGTGATGGTGGTCAAATTCGTATTCGTGGTGGTTCATCATTAAGCGCTACCAACGATCCTTTAATTGTTGTAGATGGTTTACCATTAGACGTTAGAGGTGTTCAAGGTGTTCGTAACGCATTAAACGCGATCAACCCTGAAGATATTGAGGACTTTGTGGTGTTAAAAGATGCCTCTGCAACGGCAATTTATGGATCACGAGCATCAAATGGTGTAGTATTGATCACAACCAAAAAAGGAAGCACGAACTCACCTTTAACAGTAGAGTATGATCTTCAAACTTCAATACAAAAAGTTGATGAACTAGTTGACGTCCTTGACGCTAATGCGTTTAGAGCAATTGCTGAAACAGCACCTGATTTCAATCCAGATTTATTGGGTAATGCCAATACCAATTGGCAAGACGAGATCTATCAAACTGCTACTGGTGTGATTCACAACATCACAGTGTCAAAGGGATATGAGCGAACAAACTTTAGGGTAAATTACAATCACGTGTCTCAAGAAGGTATATTGATTGGTGATTTGTATGAGAGAAACGCTCTTAACCTATCATTTGTGCAACGTTTCTTTGATAATGATTTAAAATTAAGCCTTACAACTAAAGGCATATTGGATGATTACAAGTATGCCAATGGTGGAGCTATTGGGAATGCCGTAAATTATGATCCAACACAACCGGTTTATAATGAAGATGGTACTTTCTTTAATTATACAGGAAATAACGTTGCACTAGCGCCAGTAAATCCACTTTGGCTTCTGGAAAATGACAATAACAGATCTCGTAATTCAAGAAACATCACTAGTTTAAATGTAGATTATAAAATGAACTGGTTGTTGGAAGGGTTGAAATTTGTAGCAAATGGAGGTTTTGATTATTCGGAAGTAGATGGTAAACAATTCAGTTTGGCAGTTCCAACACGTCCTGATGATTTTAATTTCCAAAATTTCTATACAGGGATAAATAGAAACGTTTCATTGGATTTTTATTTTAATTATAAAACTGATATCGAATCTATAAACACTGTAATGGATTTAACGGCTGGACATTCCTACCAAGAATTCTATATCCAATCTTTCCAAAGAAGAACAGACAATGGAACGTTAACTTCATTCCCAGAAACCATAGAGCGTAATGCATTAGAATCATATTTTGCCAGAGCAAGTTTTGATTTCGATGATCGCTTCTTGTTATCTGCAAGTATTCGTCGTGATGGTTCTTCTCGTTTTAACCCAGATCAACGTTGGGGTACATTCCCTGCTGTTTCAGTTGGTTGGAAGGTCATCAATGAAGACTTCATGGCAGACTCATTCTTTTCAAATTTAAAACTAAGAGCTGGTTGGGGTATTCAAGGTCAACAAGAAATTGGTGCTAATTATGGTTTCCTTGGAATTTACTCACCAGGTTTACCTGATGCAGCTATTCAGTTTGGAGATGGTTTTGTGAATACGCTTCGACCAGAAGAATTTGATGAAAACTTGAAATGGGAAGAAACCGATCAATTTAATGTTGGTATCGATTTTGGATTCTTTGATGGACGTTTAACAGGTAGCATTGACGGTTACTATAAAGAAACTAGTGACTTATTGGCTACCATTCCTGTGGCTGCAGGATCTAACCTTTCCGATTTATTATTGACAAACGTAGGTGAGACCACAAGTAAAGGTTTGGAAATTGGAATCAACGGTGATATTGTACAAACTGATGACTTCAATTGGAACGCTGGATTCAATATTACATTCCAAGATATCGAGATCACTAAATTGAATTTATCTGGAGATCCTAGTTATTTCATTCCAACAGGAGGAATTGCTGGTGGTGTAGGTAACACCATTCAGTTATGGAGACCAGGATTAGATCCATCAACATTCTTTGTTTTCAGACAGGTTTATGATGCTAATGGAAATCCTATTGAAGGGGCGTATGTTGATGTAAATGGTGATAATCAAATTACAGAAGCAGACAGACAAGCTTATAAAAAAGCAACGCCTGATGCCTTTGCAGGTTTAACAAACAGCATCACCTATAAAGATTTTGATTTGAA
The DNA here is from genome assembly GCA_964479055.1 of uncultured Flavobacteriaceae bacterium. GTDB lineage: Bacteria > Bacteroidota > Bacteroidia > Flavobacteriales > Flavobacteriaceae > CAYZKX01. Next base: position 293 of record CAYZKX010000025.1, on the reverse strand, counting down.
CTTCACCTTTAGAGGAAGTTTTGGTAATTATATGTATAATAACAATGCTTCTGATAGAGGTAATACTTCTACAGTTACAGCCGCTCCTGGTGATTATTATCCAAATGCTCATGCCAGTGTTTTAGATACTAATTTTACCAACCAGAATCTATTCTCAGATTATTATATTCAGAGTGCAGATTTTGTGAAGTTAGACAACATTTCATTAGGTTATAATTTTCCTTTTGAAAAGATTAAATTAAGAGCAAGCTTTACAGCGACCAATGTTCTAGTAATTACTGATTATGATGGTA
>CAYZKX010000024.1:0-15569 GCA_964479055.1 uncultured Flavobacteriaceae bacterium | reverse complement strand
CGACCTCCTGAACCACAATCAGGCGCTCTAACCAACTGAGCTACAACCACCATTTTAATAGAGTGCAAATGTAATTTATTTCAAAATTTCTGCAAAGTCTTTTAAAACTATTTTAAATCATACAGCGAGTCTACAGCAGGGTATCGTTCTACTGTAAAGCCTTCACCATACTCCGTTCCAATTAATCGACCAAGATCTCTAGCACGATATTTTATGCTATCGGTGAAATTTCTACTAGATATTGGTGTATCAGGTTCATCGCTATTAGGATCAAAAAACTGTGAACTATAAGCCGCTATGGCCTCCATCTTTTTGTCAATAAATTGACTCACATCAACAACAAAGTCAGGTTCTATATTACGCCATTGAATATAATGATAAACACGATCCGGTCGCCATGGATCTTGATTGGTATTCACCTTTATTAATCCGCTTAGAAAACAGGCATCACTTACTAAGCTACTCCCCTTACCATGATCTATATGTCGGTCATGAATGGCATTACATATAACAATGTCAGGTCGATAAGTTCTTATTTTTTCAATTAGTTTTAATTGATGTTCCTTGTCATTGATAAAAAAACCATCCGCAAAATTCATATTTTCTCGCACGAGGATCCCTAATATTTCAGCGGCATGAGCGGCTTCTTTATCTCTTAATTCAGCCGATCCTCGTGTACCTAATTCACCTCGGGTGAGATCAATTATTCCTACTTTCTTTCCATTGGCAATTTCCTTTGCAAGCGTAGCGCCGCTTCCTAATTCAACATCATCGGGATGTGCGCCAAATGCCAGTATATCTAATTTCATTTTAATTATTTATGAATTACGAATTTACAATTATGAATTAGTAAATACGAATTTTTAATTTCTGATCTCTAATTCTTAATTTCTTCTTCCAAAGCCCCACACATAGCTAGTGCATTTTCAATATCGTGTATTAGATCGTGCTTATTTTCAATCCCGCAGGAAAGGCGAATTAATTGGTCAGAAATACCCTGTGTGGCGCGCTCTTCGGTAGATAATAACTTGTGTGATGATGTAGATGGGAGAATCATCGTGCTCTCTAATCCCGCAAGGCTCATTGATGGTTTTATGAGTTGTAGAGCCTTCATAAATGATTCGGCAGCAATGCCTTCATTAAGTTCGAAAGACAGCATGGCACCAAAACCATTCATTTGCTTTTTCGCCAATTCATGATCGGGATGAGACTTTAAACCTGGATAATTAACGGTTTTGATGGCAGCATGCTTATGGAGGTACTTCGCTAATTTCTTAGCATTGCGTTGCTGTGCCTTCACTCTAATGCCCAATGTTTTTATACTGCGTTCTAATAACCAAACAGTAAATTCACTTAGATTACCTCCTAGACTTCTTGCAAGGTTGGTAACGCGTTCCATATGTGCGTTAGATGCTACTACGACTCCAGCCGAAATATCACTATGCCCACCCAAATATTTTGTGGCACTATGGAGCACTATATCGATACCAAAGTCCATTGGTGTTTGAACTATTGGAGAAGCGAAAGTATTATCAATTGCTGTCAATACTTGACGCGTCTTGGCCAATTGCACAATAGCCTCAATATCCACTAGTTTAAGCAATGGGTTTGAAGGCGTCTCAATATATATGAGTTTCGTATTTGCCTGGATTGCATTTTCAAAATCACTAACCTCTACGCCTTCAGTAAACGTATATTCAATCTGGTAGTCTTTAAAATGTGCTTCAATGAAATGTCGTGTACCACCATAAATATCACGTTGCACAACAACGTGATCTCCTGTTTTTAGGAAAGCCAATAATGTAGTGCTAATAGCGGCCATTCCTGAGCTAAAGATCAAAGCAGACTCACCGTGTTCTAGTGCTGCTATTTTTTTAGAAAGGGATTCTTGATTTGGTGTATTAAAGTAGCGCGGATATCGGTTTTTCTCAACATCCATAAAGGCATATGATGTTGACATGTATAACGGTGATACTGCCCCTTTATAAACAGTATCATCCAGACTTCCAAAGTGCGTACAAAGCGTATTAACGCCAGCTTTTTGTTTTGACATTGTACTTAAAATTTCAAAAACTAAAAGTACAAAAAATCAAGGTTCGATCTATACTTTAACGAGTTTCCATTTCCCCTTCCTAAACCAGATAATGCCAATCACCGCTATTAATATCTCAGCTACAGTAATAGCCCAGAAAACGCCTTCAGGTCCCGCATTCCATTTTAATGCGACAACATACGCCAGCGGAAGTTGAAAGAGCCAAAAACATATGAAATTGATGTAGGTTGGTGTTTTGGTATCTCCAGCCCCATTAAACGATTGTATAATCACCATGCCATAGGCATAGAACACATATCCAGCAGCAATGACTTGCAAACATAAAGCACCATATTTTACAACCTCTGGTTCTTGACTAAATAGTAAAATGATCTGCTTTGCGAATACCAAATAAATAATCGATACCAAGGCCATAAATATGGCATTATACTTACCGGTTTTCCATACCGATTGTTCTGCTCGATCAGGCTGCTCTGCACCTAGATTCTGTCCTACTAGAGTGGCCGCAGCATTACTCATTCCCCATGATGGCATAAGTGTAAACAACATTACACGAATGGCTATAGTATAGCCTGCCAACACATCACTACCAAATTCGCTCATGATTCGCATTAAGAACACCCAGCTTGAAGTTCCAATTAAAAATTGACCTATACCACCCAAAGAAACTTTGATCAAATTCCACATCACACCAACGCGCACCACCATATCTCTTACACTAATTTTAATTTTACTCCAGCCATAGAACAATACTAATAGCTGGAACACTACAGCACTACCTCTACCAATAGTTGTTGCGATAGCGGCTCCTTGAACACCAAATTCAGGAATTGGTCCAAATCCGAAAATAAACATAGGATCTAGAATAATATTGAGTCCATTAGATAATATGAGTGTCCACATTGCAATGGAGGCATTACCAGCACCGCGAAATACAGCATTGATCAAGAAGAGTAGCATTATGGTGACATTTCCACCTAAAAGCACTTGCGTATAGCCATAACCCTCTTCGATAAGGTCAGGTTGGGCTCCCATGAGACCAAGGATCTCTTTGGGATACAAAATACCAACTACACTTATTATGGCAGCAACGGCCACACCTAATATGATCACCTGGACGGTGGCTTCTCCAGCGCCTTTTATATCCTTTTCACCTATACGTCTAGCCACGACAGCTGTGGCAGCCATGCTTAAACCAATGGCAACAGCATATACTAATGTCACTACCGATTCGGTTAGACCAATGGTAGCGACAGCATTGACACTAACTTGTGAAACATAAAAAATATCGACAATAGCGAAAATGGATTCCATCAGCATTTCCAAGATCATTGGAATGGAAAGCATAAATATTGCTCGTCGAATACTGCCTGAGGTGAAATCTTGTTCTTTGCCAGAAACAGCGATCTTAAAGTACTTGAAAAATTGTTTTATTGAAATGTTATTTGATGACATGATTGATAGGTAAAAATGTTAATCCATACAAACCCATAAATGAGATTTGTAATTAAGGGTCAGAACTATACTGACAAGTTGCGAAAGTGAAGTTAATCAATCATAGACGGCAAATATGCAAAATAATTGCCAAGAATTCAAAAAAGAACTACTAATACAGCATAAACGCTATTCCCAAAAGTATAAATCCGGCAAGTGGCGCAACAAATACAAGGTATAGGAACGTTACCATTGATGATTTAATAAAGCTCAATATCCAACCCTGCCTGTAAAAATGTTTCACGGCAACAAACAAATAAAAGAATGTTGAAAGTACAAGCAACCAATCTACCCAATCGGGTACATCCCAAATATAATTTACACCAAGTATTATACTAAATACAGTAAACAAGAATGAGAAAAAATAAAAGGCAAATACCAAATGGTGCGAGAAAGGTCCTTTTCTAAAGAAAAACAATTTTAATATAAATGCAAATATCGGTAACAATACAAATAATGCTATTGGTATCGTGTCATAAAAGGATTGTAAGATACTACCTCCTTTTTTGTTCTTATAGAATTTCAGCATTTGCGCGAAGAACTTTCGTTCAAGAAATCCTGGATTATCATCCATTCCCATTTTCTTGTAAATCGCTTCATCATCAGCCTCGGCTTGAATCATAGAATCCACTTCTCGACGATTAAAATCAAAGCTCATTTGATCAGTTGAACCATCGGCATTTTGAATACGCACTATGGAGTCTAAGACTTCCAATTCTTCATCATTCATGCCTGTGAATTTTTGCGTAGACTTTAATCCTTCTGCCATTTTAGCTGCAACAATAGAATCTTGAACGGGATCTCGTTGTGTTATCGAATCGATTACGGCAGTATCAAAGCGCTCCATGGATTTATCGATACTACGTGATGCCTCTCGAACTTTAAAAGAATACATGAAGAAGAAAATAACCGAAATGAACAGGTATAATTGAGCAGGGTGCAAATATAATAGGCGCTTCCCGCCTATGAAGGTTTTAGCCAAATATCCTGGACGCAATAATAAAGGGAAAAAGCTCTTTAAAAAGCGGGCATCGAAACTAAAGTAATTACTGATGGTATTGTAAAACAGTACCCCAATGGTGAGATCGTCCTTAGCCTTTTGCCCACAGTGCGGGCAAAACTCAAAACCTTCTTTAAAGTCCTTTTCACAATTAGGACAAGTGATATTGTTGGTTTCCATTATTGATGGTTAGTTGTATAAAAATACGAAATCAAAAGGAACGAATCAAAATAAAAAACTGTGATTAACGTTCTAATATTAAGACTTATTTGGAAAAAAATTGTTACATCCTCTTGGTTGTTCAGCTACCAACTACACCTTTCTAACACTACTAAAATAAAACCGCATGTTATTGATTTATAGCATGTTAACACTTTGGCACGATAAATGAACTTCTATTAATACAATTTTGATTAATAGATATAGATTAAGCGTTCGATTTTAAATTGTTGACGCATGTAGGTCGAACGTGAGCTCCATGAAGAGTGGAACCCCACAACCGTGGTTGTGGGGTTTTTTGTTTAAGGTTCAAATTGAATAATCCATCATCTTACAGTGCGCTGAAGTCACCACTAATGACTCCAATCTGATAAATTAATCCGATAGTAAAGGTTTATTTTGAAATTTTAATCGCGTACCAACGCATTACGAATAGTGTAATCAGGAGGATTGGTAAAATTATGATACTACCTTCAGGACCAAATTCACCACCTGTTAAATAGGATTTTTCCGATGTAAATGAATGTTGTATCAATGTTGCACTTGCATGGCCACTAGCAGCAAACCCAAAAATAGGACCTTGGAAAAAATTCCAGCCTATATGCATCCCAATTGACAACCATAACATTTGTGTTGTTAAATACCCATAGATTCGTAAAAATCCGAAAGCAACTATGATCACGGAAGATAGTATTGTGGCGTTGGGATTTGAGGCATGTATTAACCCATATAGTATACAAGAAATTACTACTGCCAATTTTAAACCTAAGCCATGCACCATATTCTGAAGAAGGTACCCTCTAAACACAAGCTCTTCCCAATACCCAACAAGAACAGTTTCCAATAACAATAATAGCATTGAGGCCAATGAAAAGACACTCATCAAAGTTACAAATCCTTCACCCGTAACAGTCTCATTGAAATTTATTCCTTCAAACTCTATAAGATCGAAACCTATTAGCACTAAAAAAAAGGTGCCAGCCATAAGTGCACTTAATAAAAAACCAAAGGCAATATCTTTCAAAGCATTCTTGTTCAATTTGAGACCTAATGACCTGAATGATTTTTTGTCAAGTAACTTTCTTGAAATTAAAACAGAGGCAGTTGCAGCTATAGCTAGAATAGAAACGATCAATAAACTGTAACCCTCAATGAATTCTTTCTTCGTTATATCTGGAAAAAAAGACTTTGCCAAGAAAACCAGATTAGCAAAAGCCCAAAATAAAATTAGGAAACCGAAGATGCGCCATCCAGAGCGCAATCTACCCTCTTCTTTGTTCTGAATAATGTTTTTCATTGTTTTTTGATTGGTGATTGAAGTTTACACTTTAAGAGACGAACGATCTGATTTTTGGTTACATCATGATAGAGATACTAGCCTTTAAATTGCCACTTTGTTACTTTGGCATGCTCATTGATATTCACTTTGTATTCAATCTTAAAAAACAACAGTTATGAAAAAGTTAGAATATCTTTTAGTAGCCTTCCTACTGATAGGAACTACTAGTTCGGCAACCACGACCACCACAACATTAGGGTTCAACTCGTATCGATTTGCCAATGGATATGGTAATTCTTTCATATTTGTTGAACAAGGCATTGAATTTGCCGTATTCCCAGATGGGCAGTTTGATTTTAACGTCAATACGTATGGTCCTAATTTTAATGCAATGGCCAATTTTGGTGGTGTAAGCATTAGTTTTAATACTGGCTATAACTATAACGCCTATGTGCAGTATGACGATTTTGGTGCTGTAGTTCAAATAGAGAATGTCCCAATATATTATGATTATTATGGTCGAATTGTACAAGCCGGAAATATATTTATTCGTTATAATAATAGAGGTTTTGTAAGTCGAGTTGGTGGTTTACGCGTGTACTACAACCGCTTCAACCGTTTTAGTTATTGTACCGGTTTTATCAATACCTGGAACAGATACTATGTTTACAGACCATGGCATGCGTATTACGCTATTCCTGTAGTTGATTACTGTGTTGTTTATTCAAGACCATACAGACGTTATTACAGACCAGTAAGACATGCCTATTACAGACCATATCGCGATAATTTTAGACCACGTGTGAGTTATAATGCAGGCAGGCGTGATAATGCCGTGGCACGTCATTCTGGAAGGCGTAGTGATCGTTATAAACAAAGCAAACGTAAAGGTGAAGATGCAATAGCCAATAATACTACCCGACGTTTACTCACTGATCGTACAGGAATAGACAGGAATGTTCGTCCGTCGACGATTAAAAAAGATCGACCTGGAACAGTACAACGTGGAGGACCAGAAGCAAGCTCAAATAGAATTGACAAGCAAAAACCACGCGTTACTCAAAATAAAAAGCGCAATGATGGTGTTAAACAAAAAAGGCGAGTCGCCAGTAGTCGTCAGGCTCAGCGTCCGCCAGAAACACGCAAGCGCGTAAGTACAAATAATAAACGTAAAACAAATACCGTAGCAAAACGTTCTAAACACAGTAGTGAAGCGCAAGTGAAACAACGCTCTGCTTCTACTAAAAAATCAAAAGCAAGAACCTCCTCTTCGAGAGGCAAAAGTTCTGCAAGTAAAGAACGTAACGCAAAACGAAGAACACAGTAATTTAATTTTTTTGGTTGGTTAGTTGGTAAATCCTGCAAGTGTACGCCTCAAAGCTACTTGCGGGATTTTACTTTTGAAGCGTTTTGGTGATCAATGCAGTAATGTCTTCTGAAAAGTCACCCTTATAGACAATCACAATATACATGGCGGCAATCAAAGACGATTTCAAGGCGATATTCACAATAGGATGAAATGTAAAATCCCAAAAATAAAATCCTAGAGCCATGAAAATAATGAGCATTGTAACTTTTACCGTTCCCACAGTAAAAGGAGTTATTTTAAATTTTAGATACACAAAGAGGACACGCGCAAAATTGTAAACCACCATAGCCAAGAATGTCGCCATCGCCGCACCATCGATATCAAATCTTGGTATTAATATCATATTTAATAGAACGGCCAGAATTGCCAGACATACGCCAAGATAGAGAACAATGCGATAATAATCACTATTAAATAAAATCGAGTTGCTCGTGCCAATAATACTGTTAGTGAGTTTAGCCAGACTTACAATCAAAACGACGAATAAGGCATCTCCAAATTTTTCAGGAATCAATGCGTACAATTCATTGATGTTTAAGGTTATTAACAAAAATAATAATCCGCTGATTATAAATAAATTAATAGAGCTTTTCTTATATAATACTTCAAGTCCTTCTTGATCCTTTTCATTAAGCATTTTAGCGGTCAGTGGGTTGGTGATCTGGTACATAGAACGCGCAGGAACACCAATTACCGTTGCAATATAGATCGCAACCCCATAATAGGCTACATTTTCAATTATAAGATACTCGCCTATCATGAATTTATCAATTTCTAAAATGATATTTGCTATTGAACCTGCCAGAATTATCAAAACCGTATATCTAACAATTTTATTGAATTTGGGAATACGCTCCAGTTTAAACACTGGACGATGCACGCCAAATGCGTAAAACATCATAATTATAAGGCGGATGATATAGATCAAAATCACGCCATATATAAAACGTTCTACATTGATAATGTCAAAATAAATAAGTACAAATAAGATCATGACACCTACACGATGGAATACCTCCTTCATAAAATTTCCAAATACGCTTTGCAAGTGTACTTTGGCCCAAGCATAAAAGATCTCGAAATAGCTAAAACAAACTGCTGCCACAAAAATGAGCCAAACGTGGTCTTTAATAATGGCATTCTCTTCTGAAAGTAATCCTGCGATAAACTCGTAACTAAAATAACCTATCAATCCTACCGGAAGCACGACAAATAAAGGCAATATCAGCATATGGATTAAAAAACTGTTTTGAATATTTGTTGCTGTAAAGGAAGAATAGAATTTAATTATAGTATTGTGAACCCCTAGAGCGAAAATAGGCATCATGATGTTGGCTGTAGATAACACGAAGGCAACTAGGCCATGATATTCATCCGTTAAAAAATGCGTGTAAAGAAATAGGATGTTTATGGCTCCAAGTCCGAAACCAAAATAGGTAACAACAGTATTTTTGAAGGATTGGTTAAGGACTATTCCCATATTTTAGGCATAAACATTAATACACCTCTCGAATATACAAATTCTGAGATTTCATCAATTAAGACGAGATTAAATTAGCCAATTCTTGCGTCAAAGCCTTCCTACTGTACTTTTCTAGCCCTTGTGGGTCAACTTCTAATCCATCACCTCTAAATCGGTCGAAATAAGATCTTAAAGCTGCTTTTAAGGCCTTTTCTTCATTATAGTTGAAATAGTCCCCTGATTGTGTAGAATTGATCATGTGTTCAACATCTGAACCCTCTGGACCGATAGCTATGATTGGTCGTTTTGAGGTCATGTACTCAAACACCTTTCCTGGTATGATACATTTGGTCTCTGGTGAATCAATCTCTATTAACAATAATACTTGGGATTTCTGTTGATATGCAATGGCAGCTTCATGTGAAACGTAGCCTTTTAAATTGACAAATTCGGTAAGGTTATAGTCTTCTAGACTTGCCAAGATTTCATCGCTAACATTGCCTATTAAATTCAACTGAAAGTTTGCGCGAAATATGTTGTCTTCGACAACCAATTCATTTAACACTTTCCAAAGCAGTTGTGGATTGCGGTCAGATAATAATGAGCCTATATGAGAAATACTGAATTTCTCATCCAGTTTTACCGCTTCAGTAGCTTCATGATCATAACCATTGGTTATTACCGTCACAGGGTGTTCTGTCAATGCTTCAAAATCATTTTGTGTTATAAAGCTAGTGACTACGATCTTGTCGGCAGTACGAAGCACTTTTTTCTCCAAGGCTTTATGTTTCAACTTTGCACTTGGCAACAGCTTTAGTTTTTTGTGATAACCTATAGTTGTCCAGGGGTCTCTGAAGTCGGCAATCCACTGTATATCCAATTCCGTTTTTAAGCGTAATCCTATAAGATGTAAGCTGTGCGGAGGTCCTGTGGTAATAACAGTGTTGATCTTCTGTTCTAAAATGTGGCTTTTTAAATAGTTAACTGATGGTTTTACCCAATTTTTTCTTGCATCAGGAATAAAGAAATTACCTCTTATAAAAAGTAGTAGTCGTTCAATCAGGGATTGTTTTTCTGGCTTATGAATGATCCCTTTGCTAATCTCTTCAGTATTGGACTTAGATAGCTTCTTAGCGTGTTTATAAGGTTCATTAATGGGTTGACTTAGCACCTGCAGGTCCTTAGGCACCTCTTTTACCATAGATGCATCAAGTGTAGGATATGTAGGATTCTCAGGAATATAGACAACTGGAACTATATTATGATCGGGCAAGTATTTCACAAATTTTAACCAGCGTTGTACGCCTGGGCCTCCAGCAGGTGGCCAATAGTAGGTTATTATGAGGACTTTTTTCATGTGTTCTTAAATTCCCAGTATATACCAGCCACTAATAAGATAAAGACCAATGCCGAACTCGCTAATGCAATAGAAGTCCCTGTTTGAACCACCTGAGGTTCGAATTTGAATTCTATAGTATGATTACCTGCTGGGACTTCCATGCCACGTAGCACATAATTCACGCGTAAATGATCCCAAGGTTCATTATCTAGATAAGCCTGCCAGCCATGCTGGTAATAGATTTCAGAAAAAACGGCAAACCCTATTTTTGGGTTGGCAGTTTCGTACTTTAAATAATTTGGTTTAACATCCACCAACGTAATCGTCGCTGTGGAATCCACAGTATACGATTCTGGTAATTCCAATTTGACACCTTCGTCAACCAAATACACCATATCTGTATTTGTATTTAAACTATCTAACAGTTTTATTTCTTCATCGGCTGTATTTACCTTACGGGTTCGCTCTATAAACCAGGCATTGCCATTAGCTTCCGGATTTTCAAAGGCAAAAGGCTGGCCTTGTTCATCCTGGCTGATCAAGTATTTGGTATTAAGCATATTAATCACTTCCAAGTTGTTTTGAGTAATATGGAATTCAAATAACTCATTGTAGCGACGCATTTTTGCGGCGTGATAACCACTTAATGAATTATGGAAAAACGATGGACGGGTGCTACCTGTTGTGAGGTCAAATACACGGTAATGACTGTCATCTTCCAAAATGTCTTTATCTGCCTGATTAGCCTGAAATGGACGCTTCATTACTGATGCCGCGACAAAATCATCGTCGTTGACATAACGTTTATTGATCAATGAAAGATCGGCTAAAATCAATATTGCAAAACATAAAATAACCAGATTCTCAGACAGTTTTTTCTTTAAGTAGAACCAGATAACTCCTGCGGATAGTAAAACAAACAACAAACTTCTTAGCGTATCCGACGTATAAATGGCCTTACGATCATCTTTCAAAGCCTCTACAAAATCAAAGCCATAGGCATCCATATAGAGGCTATCACTGCTACCTACGAAGGTAAATTGGCCTTTTAGTAATAACAGTAGAATTGCAACACCACCAACAATTAGAGTTGATAATTTAAGCGCTTTGAGCTTGTCTTTACCTTTTTCAAAATCATTTAGAAGTCGGTGAATACCAAAAATTGCTAAAATTGGAACACAAAGCTCCAAAATTACTTGAATGGAACTCACTGCTCTAAACTTGTTGTATAGTGGGAAATAGTCAATAAAAAGATCGGATAGAAAAAAGTTTTTCCCCCAAGACAACATTAAGGATAACAGTATACCACCTACCAACCACCATTTGAGGCGTCCTTTAACAATGAATAAGGCAAATACAAATAAAAAAAGCACCACTGCACCCACGTAAGCAGGAGCTTCTACTATTGGTTGATCACCCCAATACATTGGTGCCCTATTGGCTTCTTCTAATGCTTGAATAGGACTGGCCCCCAACTTTCGATAGGCATCGTATGTGTTTGAGTCTTTTCCTAATTTTTCGTAATTACCGCCTCCTGTAAGCCTTGGTATAAACAAGTTTAAGCTTTCAAATTGCCCATAGCTGTACTCGGTAATATATGAGCGTTCTAATCCACTTGAGGCTTCCTTTGGAGTACCGTCCGCATTGATAGTCAATTCACTGGCACTACGCGTACTTTCTTTGGCGTACTCTTGTGTCGCCAATAAATTGGTAGCGTTTAATCCTATTGCAAGAATAACAGCTGCTGTTAATATCCCAACCGACTTTATGAAATGTGGTATTAATTTCTTTCTAACAGCATCGATCAAATAGACCAAACCTAACACTAACACCAGTAACAGAAGATAATAGGTCATTTGATAATGATTAGCAACCAGCTCAAGTCCCATAGCCAATGTAGTGAGAAGAAATCCTTTAACGTATTGTTTTTGAAAGGTCAAAATAATTCCAGCTAAAACCAATGGCATATAAGCAATGGCATGGGCTTTACTATTGTGACCAACTCCTAATATGATTATGAGATAGGTTGAAAACCCAAAGGCCAGTGCACCTAATGCAGCTAGCTTATAATCTACATTTAGAACCAACATCAGCACATAAAATCCTAGCAAATAAAGGAAGAGATAATCAACTGGACGGGGTACAACGGGATACATTCGAAGTGCCAAATCCAGCTTTTTAATGTAATTATGAGGGTATTTGGCGCCTAATTGATATGTAGGCATCCCTCCAAACGCGCTATTGGTCCAATAGGTTTCCTCACCTGATGCAGCTCGAAAGTCGTTTTGCTGCTTGGCCATTCCTGTATACTGTACAATATCACTTTGATAAATTTGTTTGCCTTGTAAAACCGGATAGAAATAAAACAAGGAAATCACCAAAAAACCAGCTAAGACCAGTAAATGTGGTGCCATTTTTTTTAAAGATTGCATCATGTAGTATAGGCCTGCGAATTCGTTGGGAAATTAATCAATTTCTTCGTAATCCACGTACTCTCCTACTTCTTTATTTGAAGAATTGCCATTATTGGGCATTTTATCAATACTAACTTCACCTTCTTTTTGTTTAGGTGGTTCTCGATAGGTATTGAAATTACCTCCAAAGCGTTGCTCAGCCTTTTTGGTTAAGTATTTAAGCATGAATGGAGCTAACAGTCGTGAAATGATCTTTAGACCATAATACACCAATAAAATAATTAGAATAGTTCTTAGAAAACCCATAAGTGAAGCGAACTGAAGCATATTCAAGTTATTGAACAAAAATACAATTCTTCCTACTTAAAAACCGTTTAGGTATCATAAAAAAATAATAAAATTATATATTTGACTAAATGCATCACCAAATGAAAACTTATAAATCCTATTTATTGTTAGCTGCACTTTTGTGTCTCATTCAACAAACTCATGCCCAATATACCGAGGTCATCAATTCTAACCGACCAGGTGTTTCAAGGAGTGCTTTCTCAGTGGGAACCAATGTGGTTCAATTTGAATTGGGACCATATTTCCTTAAAGAAGAACACGGGCCATTAGACTATGAAGTAAGTGGATTTGGTGTTGATTTCTCAACACGATATGGCTTGTTTTTTGAACAGTTGGAGATCAATATTGAAGGTACTTATCAAAATGACACCTTCAAGGATATGCGGTCCACAATAACCAGTGAAACTAGCCGCAGTAATTTTAAAAGTCTTGTAGTAGGTGCTAAATATTTGGTTTTTGATCCGTTACGAAATGCGGAGGAAGAAAAGCCAAATTTGTACAGTTATCACGCCAATAGAAAGTTTAAATGGAAATCGCTTATACCCGCTGTTGCTGTTTATGCCGGAATAAATTATTCAGGAGATGGTAACCCTTATGTAGCAACAGATGCTGAAGGTATTACACCAAAGGTCATGATTGCTACTCAAAATAACTTTGCTGGCGGATGGGTTTTGGTGATGAATTTTGTGAAAGACAGGATTGGTGCTGACGGCTATGGGTTTGAATATATAGCAACAATTACACACTCCTTCGACCCGCAATGGGTAGTTTTTGGTGAAGCTCAAATTATTTCGGGTGACTTTTATTCTGATGATCTATTTAGATTGGGTGGTGCTTATTTGTGGACCCCAAATTTTCAGTTGGATACTGCAGTGACTTTCAATACCAGAGATACTCCTTCGGTTTTTAGTGTTAACTTTGGCGCGTCGTACCGTTTGGATTTTCACGAAGATAAAGAAGCAGACAATGGCACATCAGCAGAAGATGAAGCCCGTAGAAAGTCTAGGAAACGTAATAAAAAAAGAAAGAAAAAGGGTGATGAATTCACTGATGACGGCGGTTTTTAACCTATGATTACCATTAAAGAGCTACATTCTAAAAAAGAAATTAAGACTTTTGTTAAGTTTCCTTTCTCCCTTTATCAAAATTCAAAGTATTGGGTTCCCCCAATTATAAGTCAAGAAGCCAGAACCTTCAATAAAAATGAAAATCCCGTTTTTGAAGATGCCGACGCACGTTTCTTTGTAGCTTTTAAGAACAAAAAAATTGTTGGTCGTATTGCAGCTATTATAAATTGGCTTGAAGTTGATGGGCAAGGCATTAAAAAAATGCGTTTTGGATGGTTTGACTTTATAGATGATTTTGATGTGAGCAAAACCTTGTTAGAAAAAGTCTATGAAATTGGAAAAGAAAACAACCTAGAATTTGTAGAAGGTCCGGTTGGTTTTTCAAATTTAGATAAGGTTGGCGTCATGATTGAAGGGTTTGAAGAACTAGGCACCATGATTACCTGGTACAACCATCCGTACTATGTCAAACATTATGAACATCATGGTTTTACAGTTGAAAAAGAATATATAGAAAGTTGGTTTAGCTATGATAATATTGATCCAAATAACTTTTCACGAATTCAGGCGATAATCAAAAAAAGGTATAAGTTGAAGGCTAAAAGTTTTGATAGAACCACGGATATCTTGCCTTATGCTGATGAAATGTTCAAGGTTTTTGAGGCTTCTCATGCCAAACTATCGTCATTTGTGGCTATTACCGACAAGCAAAAGGCCTATTTCAAGAAGAAGTTCTTGCCTTTCTTAAATCCTGAATATGTAAAGTTTATTCTTGATGAGCATGATAAAATGGTAGGATTTGGTATTGTTACACCATCCTATGCTGAAGCTCTTCAGAAAATGAATGGTAAATTATTTCCTTTTGGCTTCAAACACCTGTTAAGAGCTAAAAAGCACAGTAAATCGGTTACCTTTTATCTTATTGGAATATTACCCGAATACCAAAACAAAGGGCTTACCGCGATTATATTTGAAGAGTTCTATAAGGTGTTTACTGAGAAAAAAATTACGCGCCTCATTCGTGGCCCAGAATTATCAGACAATACTGCGATTCATCAAATATGGAAACATTTTAATCCAGAGATCCACAAACGTCGTTGTACGTTTAAGAAAAATCTATAAAAATAGCCGCATAAAGCGGCTTTTTTTATTCTCCCATTGCAGCTGTAACTGCCGCAGAAAGTCGTTTATACGTTCCGTTTTGAAGGCGATCACGTATCGCTGAAAATGCATTTAATGTTTCTTCTACATCCTCCAGCGTGTGAGTGGCCGTTGGAATCATTCTAAGTAAAATTAATCCTTTAGGTATTACAGGGTAAACTACTATAGAACAGAATATTCCATAATTTTCTCTTAGGTCTTTAACCAACGCCATTGCCTCAGGAATACTGCCTTTTAAATAGACTGGAGTCACACAACTTTGAGTTGTACCTAAATCAAAACCTCTGGATTTTAATCCAGATTGTAAGGCATTTACAATCTTCCATAGATTATTCTTTAACTCGGGCATGGTACGCAACATATC
>CAYZKX010000023.1:0-15646 GCA_964479055.1 uncultured Flavobacteriaceae bacterium | reverse complement strand
CAACGGAGGCGATCACTGAACCTTATGTGGTTGATGGAAGCAAGTGCATTTCTTATTTCACAATAGAACTTAAGGATAATATACCAACTGACTTCAAAGGTAAATTTGATGACTGGATGTTTGGTTGCGATATTTGTCAAGATGTATGCCCTTGGAATCGATTTTCTAAACCGCACAGTGAACCACTATTTAATCCTCACCCCGATCTTTTGGATATGACAAAAAAGGACTGGCAAGAAATAACCGAAGACACCTTCAAGAAGGTTTTCAAAAAATCAGCTGTTAAACGCACCAAATTTTCAGGACTGAAAAGGAATATCGATTTTTTAAAAGACTAATCGTAATGTGGTCTTAAAAACTAAATCATGTACATTTGCTATTAAACACAATTAGGTATGAGTAATTCAAGTAATCGTAGAGCCGCCCTCAGGTATCATGCAAAACCAACACCTGGTAAGATTCAGGTCATACCTACAAAAAAGTATGCTACACAAAGAGACCTTTCTTTGGCTTATTCTCCAGGTGTTGCAGAACCGTGTTTGGAGATAGAAAAGAATAAGGATAATGCTTATAAATATACTGCCAAGGGAAATTTAGTAGCTGTAATTTCTAATGGAACAGCTGTATTGGGCTTGGGGAATATTGGTCCAGAAGCTTCTAAACCAGTTATGGAAGGCAAAGGATTACTTTTTAAGATCTTTGCCGATATTGATGTTTTTGATATTGAAGTTGATACCGAGAATATTGATGAATTTATTACTACCGTCAAACGTATTGCACCAACATTTGGAGGAATTAATCTTGAAGATATTAAAGCTCCCGAAGCCTTTGAAATTGAAAAACGATTAAAGGAAGAGTTGGATATTCCTGTCATGCATGATGATCAACATGGAACGGCGATCATTTCATGTGCAGCATTATTGAATGCTTTAGAACTGGCCAATAAAAATATTGAAAAAGTAAAATTTGTGATCAGTGGCGCTGGAGCAGCCGCAATTTCGTGTTCGCGATTGTATCAATCATTTGGTGCAAATAAAGAAAATATGGTCATGTTAGACAGCAAAGGTGTGATCAGAGCTGATAGAGAGAATCTAACCGCGCAAAAAGCTGAGTTTGCGACATCCCGAAAAATTGATTCACTTGAAGAAGCCATGAAGGATGCCGATGTGTTTATTGGATTGTCAACCTCCGATATTGTCACACCCGAAATGCTAAAATCCATGACCAAGAATCCAATTGTCTTTGCAATGGCCAATCCTGACCCTGAAATTAATTACGATTTGGCCGTCGCAACTAGGAGTGATATTATTATGGCAACTGGACGTAGTGATCGCCCTAATCAAGTTAATAATGTCCTCGGATTTCCATTCATTTTCCGAGGCGCGCTTGACGTACGGTCTACCTCTATTAATGAAGCCATGAAAAAGGCTGCTGTAATAGCTTTGGCTGAGCTGGCTAAAGAACCAGTTCCTGAACAGGTCAATGTTGCCTATTCTGAAACACGACTTGCATTCGGGAAGGATTATATCATCCCAAAACCATTTGATCCAAGACTAATTGCAGTAGTACCACCTGCAGTAGCCAAAGCGGCAATAGAGAGTGGTGTAGCGCAAGAACTAATTACAGATTGGGAGGCATATAAAGAAACCTTAATGCAACGATTAGGTAGCGATAATAAAATTGTGCGCTTAATGCACGATCGCGCAAAGCGGCAACCAAAACGTGTGGTGTTCGCCGAAGCCGACCAACTTACAGTATTACGTGCAGCTCAGATTGTTCATGATGAGGGAATTGCACATCCTATTCTGTTAGGCCGAAAAGAGGAGATCAAAAGGCTTATGAATGAAATTGAATTTGATGCTGATGTACCTATTATTGATCCCAAAAGTGATGAAGAAGAAAGCAAAAAAAATCACTATGCCGAGATCTATTGGAAACAACGTAAGCGTAGAGGAGTTACTTTGTATTCTGCACAAAAATTGATGCGAGAACGTAATTATTACGCTGCGATGATGGTGAATACCAATGACGCGGATGCATTGATATCAGGGTTCTCTAGAGCCTATCCAACTGTTGTTAAACCAATGCTCGAGCTAATAGGTTTAGATGATGGAGCAACAAGAATTGCCACCACAAACTTATTGATGACCAAACGAGGTCCATTGTTTTTGAGCGATACCTCTATCAATATAGATCCGTCGGCGCAGGATTTAATTAAAATTGCGCATATGACGGCGATCACGGTAAGGATGTTTGGTATGGAGCCAGTAATGGCTATGATTTCGTTCTCAAATTTTGGATCTTCCGATAGTGAAAAAGCCTCAAAAGTTCGGGAAGCCGTTTCATATTTGCATAAACATTATCCTGACTTGGCAATAGATGGAGAGTTGCAAACTGACTTTGCGTTGAACAATGAAATGCTGAAGGATATCTTTCCGTTTTCTAAACTAGTTGGGAAAAAAGTGAATACCTTAATATTCCCCAATTTGGACGCAGCCAATATCACATACAAATTATTGAAAGAACTCAATAAAGCCGATAATATAGGACCTATAATGATGGGCCTTAAAAAGCCAGCACATATTCTTCAACTAGATGCCAGCGTTGATGAAATTGTTAACATGACTGCAATCGCTGTAATTGATGCACAGAAAAAACAAAAGCGTGCCTTGCAGCCTAGTTTTTCAGCGGAGTAATCGCGTTATTATGTAAATAATTTTATTACATTTGGTTCGACTAGAAAAGCGAATTAATGA
Source organism: uncultured Flavobacteriaceae bacterium (assembly GCA_964479055.1). GTDB lineage: Bacteria > Bacteroidota > Bacteroidia > Flavobacteriales > Flavobacteriaceae > CAYZKX01. The sequence continues at coordinate 12,890 of CAYZKX010000023.1, read as the reverse complement.
TTACGCATATTCAAGGAAGACTAACTGAAAAAAATCCTACTGATGTTGTAATAGATTGTAATGGAGTTGGCTATTTACTTAACATTTCATTACATACGTACTCACAAATTCCCGATCAAGAAAATTTAAAGCTATACACACATTTACAGATAAAGGAAGATGCTCATTCCCTTTATGGATTTTCCACAATTACTGAACGTGAGATTTTTAGATTATTGATATCAGTTAGTGGTATTGGAGCAAGTACGGCACGGACCATGTTGTCTTCTCTTTCACCCCAACAAGTAAAGGAAGCAATAGCTGGTGAAGACGTCTACACAATACAGTCGGTTAAAGGAATTGGTGCAAAAACGGCCCAACGGGTAATATTGGATTTGAAAGATAAAATCTTAAAGGTATATGATATTGATCAAACTTCTATTTCTAGAAACAATACAAACAAAGATGAAGCGTTATCTGCTTTAGAGGTTTTAGGCTTTTCTAAAAAACAAAGTGAGCGTATAGTCGACAAAATCATCGCTAACCAACATGACGCTAACGTTGAAGTAATTATTAAAGAAGCCCTGAAAAATTTATAGATTATTTTGAACATTACTAAACTAACTGTAATTAACCTAAAAAACGCGGTAGTACTATTAAGTATTATTCTCCTTGGTAATGCTAGTGTGTTTGCGCAGCAAACGCAACCTCAGGACACCACCAGTACGGGTTTTAGTTTAGGAACCTTGGTCATGCCTAATCCCGATAGTATTGTTTCAAAATACACTTACGACCCAATTACTAATCGTTATATCTATACTGAAAGTGTTGGTAGTTTCAATATCAATTACCCAATCATACTTACTCCTGAAGAATTTAGACAATTAGTTCTTCAAGAGAAATTGCGTAACTATTACAAGCAAAAAATCGATGCTTTTGATGGAAAAAAAGAAGGCACACAGGATGAGCAAAAAAACTTACTGCCAGAGTTTTATGTAAATTCAGACTTTTTTGCCAGTATATTTGGTGGGAACACCATTGAGGTCATTCCACAAGGGTCGGTCGAAATGGATCTTGGTGTGCTTTGGACCAAGCAGGACAACCCTGCATTTTCACCGAGAAACCGAAGCAACTTCACATTTGATTTTGATCAGCGCATCAGTTTAAGCTTATTAGGTAAAGTGGGTACACGATTGCAAGTCACAGCTAATTATGACACCCAATCTACTTTTGACTTTCAAAACCTCATCAAATTAGAATACACACCAACCGAAGATGATATCATACAAAAGATCGAGGTAGGTAATGTAAGCATGCCACTCAATAGCACCTTAATTCAAGGTGCACAAAATTTATTTGGTGTTAAAACTGAATTGCAGTTTGGCAAAACAAGGTTTACTGGTATTTTTTCTGAACAGCGATCTCAAACCAGAAACGTAGTTGCGCAAGGTGGTGGCACGGTTGAAGAGTTTGAGTTTTTTGGTTTAGACTATGATGAGAACCGACACTTTTTCTTATCGCATTATTTTAGAGACAGATACGATCAAGCGCTAGAGAATTACCCATTCATTAATTCACAAGTTCAGATTACGCGAATTGAAGTTTGGATTACGAATCGCGTAAATCAAACTGAAAACGTGCGTAACGTAGTTGGTCTGCAAGATTTAGGAGAATCAAACCCAGACAATATTGGGTCAGGAGTGAATATATTTGCAGGTCCTGCTGCCTTTCCAGATAATGGGAATAATGCTTACGACCCAACAAACATAGGTGGTCCTGGATCTCAAATTACTGAAGCTATAAGAGATATTGCTACAGTACAATCAGGAATATTAGTACCTGGGGTTAATGAAGGCTTTGATTATGGAATTTTGGAAAATGCTCGTAAGCTTATCCAAGGATCAGAATTTACGCTAAATACCCAATTAGGCTATATCTCACTCAATCAACGTTTACAAAATGATGAAATATTAGCAGTTGCATTTCAATATACTGTAGGGGATCAGGTATTTCAAGTAGGAGAATTTGCAAACGATGGTGTTGATGCCACAGATTCTGAAATAGATGGCGGCACAGGAAACGTCATCATAAACAATAATAACTTAGTAGTTAAAATGTTGAAGAGTGCTGTCACTGATGTGCAACAACCTATTTGGGATCTCATGATGAAAAACATTTATGACACTGGGGCTTTTCAATTAAGTCAAGAAGATTTTAGATTAAATATATTTTATACCGAAACTTCACCGCTTAATTATATTACGCCTGTTGAGGGCACACCATTTCCACCACCTGATCCGGGGCAAGATGAACTACAGGACACACCACTTTTACGCGTATTCAATTTTGATAGATTGAATTTTAATAATGATCCGCAAATAAATGGAGATGGTTTTTTTGACTTTGTTCCGGGAATAACAGTGTTTAGCCAATTTGGTAAAATTGTTTTTACAAAGGTTGAACCTTATGGAGAGTATTTATTTGAAACCCTACGTCTAAATCCTACCGAAGATTATGAAGGTGACAGTACAGATCCGAACGATTTTAACGCCAATCAACAAAAGTATGTTTATAGATCACTGTATAGACAAACCAAAACTGCGGCCTTACAGGATGCCGAGAAGAACAAATTTCAGGTTAAAGGACGATATAAAACAGATGGCAGCTCAGGTATCCCAATTGGGGCATTCAATATTCCGCGTGGTTCGGTAACCGTGACCGCAGGAGGTCGTGTATTAGTAGAAGGAATTGATTATACGGTAAATTATCAAATTGGAACGGTTCAAATACTGGATCCTGCATTATTAGCCTCTAACACACCAATTAATATATCGGTTGAAAACAATGCGCTTTTTAATCAACAAACCAGACGATTTACTGGGTTCAATGTTGAACATCAATTTAACGAAAATTTTGTGATCGGAGGGACGTTCTTAAATCTCAACGAACGTCCAATTACGCAAAAGGCTAATTTAGGTACCGAGCCTATTAACAATATTATTTATGGTATAAATGGAAATTTCTCCACCGAAGTACCATTTTTAACCCGATTGGCCAATAAGTTACCAAATATTGACACTGATGTGCCTTCAAACTTCTCGATTAGAGGTGAATTTGCGCATTTATTGCCTGGATCACCTAACGGTACTAATCTTAATGGTGAAGCAACATCTTACATTGATGACTTTGAAGGGACTCAAAATGCAATCGATATACTTTCACCGCTCTCTTGGTTCCTCTCCAGTAGACCAAGAAACTTAGGTAGAGTATATCCACAAGGTGGTGAAGATGACAATGGTATTCAAAATGGATTTGATCGTGCATTCTTAAATTGGTATACGGTAGATCCAATATTTTATAGTTCTCAACGACCATCTGGAATTACTGATGATGATGTTTCTGATTTGTATACACGTCGCGTATTTTTTGATGAAATATTTCCTCAAATAGATATTGTACAGGGTCAAACTACTGTGATAAACCCACTTGATCTTGTATACTACCCTTCTGAAAGAGGACAGTATAATGTTGACCCAAGCGCCACTAATGATGTCTTGGCTAACCCTGGGAATAGTTGGGCTGGTATTACCAGACAACTCACATCTACTGATTTTGAACAGTCCAATGTTGAATATATTGAATTTTGGTTGTTGGATCCCTATCTCGATAATCCAACTAACCCTGGAGGAAAATTGACCATTAATCTTGGAAACATCTCGGAAGACATCCTAAAGGATGGAAGGAAACAATATGAAAATGGGCTACCGGAAGATGGTGATATTAGTGGATTACCTCAAACGGTATGGGGAACTGTAGTCCCACAAAACCAATCACTTATTTATGCTTTTTCAACTCTAGGAGCCGATAGGGATAACCAGGATGTTGGATATGATGGTTATGATGATGCCGAAGAGGCTGTGGCATTCCCAGATTTTGCAGGAGCAGAAGACCCTATGAAAGATAATTATACCTACTTCCTGAATACTGAAGGCGATATTTTTGAACGCTATAAAGAGTATAATGGAGCTCAGGGGAATTCACCAGACACCTTTACTGATACTAATAGAGGATCTACAACGCAACCAGATGCTGAAGATATCAATAGGGATAATACCATGAATACTATTGATAGTTATTATGAGTATGAATTAGATATCACCCCTTCTAGTTTGGCCGATTTAGGCAACCAATTTATTGTGGACAGAAAAGAACAGGAGGTTTCCTTACCAAATGGTGATAATGCTACGACCAAATGGTATCAATTCAGAATTCCAGTGACAGATTATACCAATGAAGTAGGTGGGATTACTGATTTTAGATCGATCCGGTTTACACGATTATATTTAGAAGATTTTGTTGAGAATACTGTTTTGCGATTTGCGACTTTTGATTTGGTGCGTAGCGATTGGAGACGATATTTATTAGCATTGGACGGAGAAGGTGATAATTCAAATGATAATACAGAGTTTAATGTTGGTATTATTGGAATACAAGAAAATGATGGCAGCTATGTTTCCCCTCCTGGAATTGAACGTGAAGAATTAAATAATAACAACACTATAGTTAGGCAAAACGAGCAGTCATTAGTAGTCAATGTTTGCGAATTGGAGCAGGAAGATTCACGAGCGGTATTTAAAAATATAAATGTCGATATGCGACAGTTCAAAAAACTGCGTATGTTTATGCATGCCGAAGCTGGTGATACGCCTGGACTAGGTGATGGTGATGTTGCAGGATTTATACGAATGGGTAATGACTTTTCAGATAACTTTTATCAAATTGAAGTGCCATTAGTAGTATCTACTGGAAGTTCCATTGATCCGGAAGCTGTATGGCCAGAGGTAAATGAGATTGATCTTCCTATAGAAACATTAGAGCAAATCAAATCATTAGGCATATTAGACGGTTCACTAAGCAACGCGGATCCTACTTTCTATAATGTTATAGATGGTGTTCTTGATCCCACTCCAGTACCTGAATTTTCACCACGAGAAATAGGTCAGCAGCGAATTGCAATTAAAGGAAACCCTAACTTTGGTGATGTGCGAACTTTGATGGTAGGGATTAAAAATATACGTCCTGATAATTCAGATGTTTGTGCCGAGGTTTGGTTTAACGAACTACGACTGTCTGATATGGATAATGAAGGTGGATGGGCTGCGATAGTAAGTATGGATTCTAATATTGCCGATTTCATGAATATTAGTGCCACAGGAAGACGCAGTACAACTGGGTTTGGCACCATTGAGCAAGGCCCAAATCAACGGAGCCGAGAGGATATTCAACAATATGATGTTGTAACCAATATCAATTTAGGACAATTATTACCACAAAAATGGGGCCTGCAAATTCCATTCAACTATGGACAGAGTGAAGAACTAATTACTCCCGAATACGATCAACAATTTAAAGATGTAAAGTTGGATAGCAGGCTGGAAACCGCAACAACAGCTGAAGAACGGGAAGCTATAAAAGAACAATCAGAGAATTATACCAAAAGGCAAAGTATTAATTTCATTGGGGTGCGCAAGCAACGAACGGGTGAAAAGCTTCCTAAATTTTATGATGTTGAAAACCTAACCATTAATTATTCATACAATAAGGTGGAACATCGTGATTTTGAAATTGAGCGATCGCTAGATCAAAATATAAGGGCAGGAGCTAATTACAGCTATAATTTTAATCCGTTAGTAGTTGAACCATTCAAGAATAACGACTCGATCTTTAGAAGTCGTTATTGGAGAATATTGAAGGACATGAACTTCAATTTATTACCAACTAATATTACGGTAAGCGGAGATTATATTAGGCAATTCAACAAGCAAAAATTCAGAGAGATTGATCTTGGTGGTGATAATATAAGTATTGAAGAACTCTTTAGACGCAATTACACTTTTGATTTCCAATATGCCATAAATTATGATATCTCTAACTCATTAAGTCTAAATTTCACAGCTTCCAACAACAATATTGTTAGAAACTACTTCATAAATGACGAGTTAAATGGTGCGCAGGATCCAAGACTTGATGTTTGGGATGGCTTCTTTGATGTTGGTGACCCTAACAGGCAATTCCAGCAGCTTGGGATAAACTATGAAATTCCATTGAATAAGATTCCTACCTTCAGTTTCCTAAGAGCTACCTATTCCTACACTGGAGATTTCTTATGGCAAAAGGGATCAGATCTTTATGGCAATTTACCAGTAACTGACGAAAACGGAAATACAACTTTTGAAAATTTAGGGAACTCCATATCTAATGCTAACACTCATAATTTAAATACTAATTTAGATATGAGAAGGTTGTATAATTATATTGGCTTGGTAAAAAGAACTGGCACACCTGACCGTAGGCCAGCACCAAGAGGACCAACACCAACTGCTCAAGGGAACGACAATCAACCACCAAAGCAAAAAACAAGTAAGGTTTGGAATACTTTTGTAGATATAGTAACTATGGTGAAGCGTATTCAGGTAAATTATTCGGAGAATAACGGTACTTATTTACCAGGGTACCTACCAACACCTGGTTTTGTTGGAACCTTTAAGCCAACCTTGGGCTATACATTTGGTAGTCAAAGGGATATACGTCGAATTGCCGCAGAGAAAGGATGGCTAACCACCTTTCAAGATTTCAATCAACAATATACAGAAGTACATAGTAGTAATTTAGATTATTCAGCTAATTTAGAACCTTTAAGCGATCTAAAGATCGATCTTACTGGAGGAAGAACGTATGCCGAAAATATTACTGAAAACTATAATACTACAGATACTGATGGTGATGGACTTAGCGATGTATATAACCAACTAATCACGAACTCATTTGGTAATTTCAGTATTTCAACTTCATTAATCCGTACAGCATTCAATTCTAGCGATGAAGTAAGATCTGCAGCCTTTGACGAATTTAAAGCCAACAGATTGGTCATTGCTAATAGGCTGGCGAGGGAATTCTATGGAACCACTAATTTTCCAACAGATGCTGATGGATTTCCTGTTGGATTTGGTAAAACCAATCAGGCCGTTTTACTTCCCGCATTCTTAGCAGCATATCAAGGTACAGATGCCGACAATATTTCACTTCGAGCGTTTAGAGATGTTCCAATACCAAATTGGACCCTTAAATACACTGGACTTATGAATTTGAAATGGTTCAAAAAACACTTTAATCGCTTCTCGTTGTCTAATGGTTATACAGCATCCTATACCATTAACCAGTTTAGAACAAATTTAGATTATGACCCTGATAATCCGGATGAAATGGATCAAGGAGGCAATTTTAAAAATGAAACGCTCTACACTAATGTGGCATTGGTTGAACAGTTTAGTCCATTGATTCGTTTCGATTTTGAGATGAAGAATTCTTTGAATATTTTAGCTGAGATCAGAACAGATAGATTACTATCTCTAAGTTTTGACAACAACCTCATGACCGAAAATAAAGGTAGCGAATATATATTGGGTGTTGGATATCGATTTAAAGATGTTCGGATCCGATCTAAGTTAGCTGGAGCAAGGCAGGTCATAACCAGTGATTTAAATATGAAGGCAGATGTGTCGGTGCGAGATAATAAAACGATAATTCGTTATTTGGATTTGGACAATAATCAAGTCACTGCAGGACAAACATTATGGAGTGTGCGTTATTCAGCAGACTATGCATTTAGTAAAAACCTCACTGGGATTTTCTATTTCGATTACACATTTTCAGAATATGCTATTTCAACCGCTTTTCCACAAACAACGCTGCGTTCAGGAATAACATTAAGATATAATTTTGGCAATTAAAACAAACTAAAAATGAATACACCAGCAGATTTAAAATATACAAAAGACCACGAATGGGTTAAAATAGAAGGTGATACTGTTACTGTAGGGATTACTGATTTCGCACAAGGCGAATTAGGGGATATTGTTTATGTAGAAGTAGAAACTGTTGATGAAACTTTGGAAGCCGAAGAAGTGTTTGGAACTGTTGAGGCTGTCAAAACAGTTTCTGATCTGTTTATGCCAGTGTCAGGAGAGATCATTGAATTCAATGAAGCGCTAGAAGACGAACCAGAAATGGTCAATTCTGATCCTTATGGAGACGGATGGATGATAAAGATCAAAGTTTCGGATACGTCTCAGTTAGATGATCTCCTATCGGCAGACGACTATAATTCACTAGTAGGTGCTTAAAAAATATTCTTGGATTCTAGCTGTTGGCTATACCATTTTTTTAGGGATATTCAGTTTAATTAATCTCTCAGAACTTCCAAGCATTGATGTAGATGATAGTGATAAGATTCTACATGTTATTGCTTACGCCTTATTGATGTTAACCTGGTATTTAACCTTTCATAAAAATAGTTCCCTAAAAATGATTCTTAAAATTGCAATTGCATGCATTCTTTATGGCACAATTCTTGAGGTTATTCAAGGGAAATTAACTACACAACGTACGGCAGATCTACTTGATATAGTAGCCAATTGTGTGGGTGTAATAGCTATGGTTTTAGTACTGTTTATGGTCAAAAATCCTAAAGTTAAAAACGAATAATCGTTTGCATTTTAATTAAATAATTGGTTATTTTACCAATCCTGTAAAGAAAGAAATTATGGAACCTAAAAAAAATCCAAAAGCAGATGTAAGTAGAAACGGCTCATTGTATTTTGCCGTTGGTTTAGCGCTCATGATGTTTGTAGCGTATTCTGCAATCAATTACAAATCATATGACGATTCTAATATTGACATCGGCTTATTGAATCTTGATGAAGAATTAGACGAAGAAATTCCAATTACAGAACAGATTCAAACACCTCCACCTCCACCACCTCCACCGGCAGCACCTGAGGAGATCGAGATCGTAGAAGATGAAGAAGAAATTGAGGAAACTGTTATTGAATCTACTGAAACAGATCAGGAAGAAGAAATTGTAGAAGTTGAAGAAGTAGAAGTTGAAGAGGTAGAAGAAGATATTGAAGTCCCATTTGCAGTTATTGAAAATGTTCCAATATTCCCAGGATGCGAAAAGGGTAACAATGCAACTAAAAAAGCATGTATGTCTGAAAAAATTGCAAAGTTTGTAAACAAGAAGTTCAATACGGATTTGGCGGGTGATTTAGGACTTTCAGGAAGACAACGAATTATTGTAGCTTTTAAGATAGATAAGAATGGCGATATTATTGGGGTTCGAGCTCGTGCTCCACATCCAAAGCTTGCTCAAGAAGCAGAACGCGTTGTAGGCTTATTACCTAAAATGAAACCAGGTAAGCAACGTGGAAAAGCAGTAACTGTTCCATATTCTCTACCTATTTTATTCCAGGTACAAGATTAAGACACAGCTTAATTAAAATATTAAAACCCTGACGCTGATCGTCAGGGTTTTTTTAGTGCTCTACAATTAAAAATAGTATCTTTCACCAAATAAAGTGATTGTATCAAAACATGAAGAATAGCTTCCTACTGGTTTTTTTTCTTTTTCATTTTTATGTGTTTGCCCAAGATACCAATGAATATGAAAAACCACCTGTCTTTCCCAAATGTGAATCTCAGGATATTACTAATTTAAGAAAATGCTTCTTTGATGAACTCTCGCAACATATCTACACAAACTATCAGGTTCCACAAATTGTAAATGATGAGAATTATAATGGAGAGCTAGTGGTTCTTTTTGAAGTAGATGCCGAAGGTAATTTTGTGGTACTCTATGTAGATGCCATATATGACGAACTTAAAAGCGCGGCTAGAGACGTGTTTATGTTATTGCCAAAAATACAACCAGCAACCTACAATGGGAATCCCACTTACAAACAATATTCTTACACCATTAAGATCCCTTTAGTTGATCCTGCTCTTATTACCGAAACTACCGAAGCCTCTCAATCCGTTAATGAAATTGAACGCGCAAAGACGGAGTATGATAGTGTTACCAAGTCATTAGTTCCTTATACCAATAAGGAATTTCAAAGTCAACTCAATATTCCATTCACCCATCAATATTATGCCAAGTTTGATCGGAATTTAAATAGTGTTGGCAATAATGCACATACCGCATCAAAACCTTTTTTATATGATGAGGTGTCCAATTACTATAGTTTTGAGACCGAGAGAGATGCTCTTAAAGGAAATGCTAAAAGCTGGACTAAACGTAAATTGGTCAATGAACATTTGGTTCAAATTCAAAGCAAGGACTATTGGATAACCATAGACCCTATTTTTGATTTTCAAATTGGTGATGATACTGAGGCCAATTTTGATTACACTTATAACAATACGAGAGGAATATGGGTTCAAGGAGGAATTGGAGAGCGATTTAATTTTTACACTACCTTTTTTGAGAGCCAAGGACGATTTGCCCAGTATTTTAATGACTATGCCGAAAGCTTAAAACCAGATGGTCCAGATCCGGCCATAATTCCGGGGAGAGGGATAGGGAAACGCTTCAAAGAAGACGCCTATGACTATCCGGTAGCTGAGGCTTATTTGTCTTATACTCCCGCTGATTTTTTGAATATTCAGTTTGGACATGGGAAGAATTTTATTGGAGATGGTTACCGCTCCTTACTAGCAGGAGATGCGGCGAGTCCGTACCCATTTTTGAAATTCAATGCTAAATTTTGGAAAATTAAATATACCAGTACATGGACATGGTTAAAAGATGTTCGACCTGAAGTTACTGAAGATGGCGCATTTAAATCGAAGTATATGGCCAGCCATTATTTAAGTTATAACGTTTCAAAAAGACTAAATCTGGGATTTTTCGAATCGGTATTATGGGATAATTCCAATGGAAGAGGATTTGATGTCAATTATTTAAATCCCATAATATTTTTAAGGGCTGTTGAATTTGAAACTGGTCAGGATGCTGGAAATGCCATTATTGGATTGGCAGCAAAGTATAAATGGAATGATAATATTAATATTTACAGCCAATTTATAATTGATGAATTTTCAATAGATGATATTTCAAGTGGAGATCAAAGTTGGAAAAACAAATATGGTTACCAAATTGGTGTTAAATATTTCAATGCCTTTAAAGTACAAAACCTGCTTGTGCAATTTGAATATAATAGAGTAAGACCATATACGTATTCTCATAATTCAATTGTCCTTAATTACGCTCATAATAATCAATCTATGGCCCATTTATGGGGCGCTAATTTTAGTGAAGCCATTTTTATTGGACGCTATCATTACAACCGCTGGTTTGCCGACCTCAAGTTCTTGTTTGGTAAAAGAGGATTGGACTTTAATACAGCCGATGATATGTTTGCCTATGGTGGTGATATCTTCACCAGTGAAAATGATCGCCCAGCCGATACTGGAATCAAAGTGGGTCAAGGTAACACGACAAATATTTTTCATGCTGAATTACAAGGAGGCTATTTAGTTAATCCAGCTACAAACCTTAAACTATTCGCCTATATAAGCTATAGAGATTTTAATCCTCAAGCAGAAACCGAGACCACTTTTAAGGACAATACAGTTTGGTTCTCAATTGGTTTAAGAACCGATTTGTTTAACTGGTATTTCGATTTTTAATTGAATACCATATGATTCAAATTAAAGTTCAATTTTGTTCATTAAACAGTGGGAATTCCTACTCCTAATTTACTTCATACATTCATTGGTGATAAGCTATTTTAGAAGTATCTTTGCAAGCGCATAAAAACAGAGAATAATATCATCTCATGTCAGGTACGACAACATCTTCAAATTCAATAATTTCAATTGCCTTTGATTTTAAAGAGATCACCAAAATGGGATTGTCTTTAAGCGTATTATTCTCAGCTATTGCGGGGTATTTATTGGCGGTTGACGTTTTTGACCTAAGCACTTTTTTTCTTTTATGTATAGGTGGTTATGCTATGGTGGGAGCATCAAATGTTTTTAATCAAATTATTGAACGCGATTATGATGCCTTGATGGAGCGCACTAAAAATAGACCTATTCCTGCTGGTCGAATAGCGGTAAGATCAGCTTTTATATTAGGCATTTTATTAACGGCAATAGGTCTAATAGCATTGTATATCATTAATCCCAAAACGGCCATGTTTGGGGCGATTTCCATATTTATCTATACCAGCGTATACACGCCATTAAAAACGAGAACACCCTTATCGGTTTTTTTCGGTGCTATACCTGGGGCGATTCCATTTATGTTGGGTTGGGTAGCAGCCACAAATGATTTTGATATTGAACCTGGAACCTTATTCATGATTCAATTTTTTTGGCAGTTTCCTCATTTTTGGGCGATAGGATGGTTTTTGCATGATGATTACAATAAGGCTGGATTCAAGATGTTACCTACAGGTAAACGCGATAAAGGCACCTTAATGCAAATAATTTTGTACACGGTTTGGACTGTTGTAGTTTCAGTTATACCTGTGTTTGGATTTACAGGAGAATTGCATTTGAGTGTTGTGGCTGCAGTGATCGTTTTATTGGCAGGATTATTTTTCTTGTATTTTGGTTTTGAATTATTTAAGAAGAAAACTGAAAAAGCAGCTAGGCAACTCATGCTGGCCAGTGTTTCGTATTTGACCATAATACAGATTGTGTACGTTTTAGATAAGTTTATTCGATAATATGGATTTAACGCAAGGAACAGAAAGAGAAAAACAACGAAGGGCGAAGAAAATGATGCTATGGTTTGGCATTATATCTTTGGTAATGACCTTCGCTGGACTAACTAGTGCTTTTATTGTAAGCAGTAGTAGGGAAGATTGGCTAAAGGAATTTCAATTACCTCTGGCATTCACTGTAAGTACCATTTTGATTGTGATTAGTAGCGCTTTCATGCTCATGGCACTTCGAAGCATTAAGGCCAACAAACGCCAAGAAACTACTTGGTTTTTATTGTTAACATTAGGTCTTGGTATTGCATTTATCGTGGCTCAATTTGTGGGTTACGGCCAAATAAT
>CAYZKX010000022.1:10483-15721 GCA_964479055.1 uncultured Flavobacteriaceae bacterium | reverse complement strand
GTCTTGAGGTGCAGCTTCAAAAGCAAAACCATCAGCATTTAAAATATTGTAGTCCTCCGATTTTGCAAGTTCATCAAGAATTTCTAATAAAATTAATATTTTAGTAAAGCCTTGTTTTTCTGAAAGTTTTTCAATTTTAGACCCAAGTCTTTGTTTGCTCTTAACTCCAAAAGAAATTCCCTTTTTTGATCGTTCAAATAAATTTTTAATCCTCCCCATTTCAGGAATATCAAAAAAATTCTCACCCAAAAAATCTGACCCAAATTGCACGCAAGTTTGTGATCCATTTATGGTTAAGCGGTCAGTAAACCCATTATGAGGAAGGTTGGACCCAATTAATAATAATTGGCTATTATTAAAATAAGATAAATGATTACCAATATGAACTTTACCCTTACCTTTATTTACATAAATCAATTCTATCTCTGGATGAAAATGCCAAAAAGGTCTTACTTCACCTTTATAATCATAATTTTCATGCCTTCTAACTAATATTGAGCTTCCAAATTCTGGACTAATTTTCTCTAATACTGGTTTTTTAGTCTTCATAATAATTACTCAAACAAAATTAATACTATTGATTTCATTAATCTATATAAAATTACCTCAATTATATGCTATTTTAACCTTATAGTACATCAATAAACAATATGATGTTAATTTTGAATACATATTCGATAATATAGCTGTTTTAGTTTGGTATACTATACTCTAGTTTTGATCTATCAAATATTAAATTATTTAAGACATGAAAAATTTTATTAAAAATGGACTAGTTGCTGTAATGATCCTATTTAACTTAAACAGCATGAACGCATTTGCAGTAAATAGAATTACTGTTGAAATTAATATTGGCTTAGATTCGATAAAAAGTGGCTCCAGAATTACCATTAAAGACTCTAAGAACAAAATTGTATTTAATGAGATGGTGCCCAATTCTATTGTTGAAGAAGATGGCTACCAACTTCCCAATTTAGGTCAAGGTAACTATATTTTAGAAATTGAATACGACATTGAAATTCTTATCAAACCGTTCAAGGTAGAGGAAAGAAGTGTGGTATTCCTTAAGGATAAAGCTTATACGATTTATAAACCACATCTTAAAGTATCAGACAAACAAGTCCATTTAACGCGATTGAACTTGGCCAAAGAGGAAATCGTAGTTAAAGTCTACGATCAATATGGTGAACTCTTGCATAAGGAGAAATTTACCGATCAATTAGAGATGAAAAGAATATACGATTTCTCAAATTTGAATGAAGACAAATTCAGTGTTATACTTGAATCCAATTCAAGAACTTTTAAAAATACTATTACATTTCAACATTAGTTTAGTAATTAATAGTGGTTAGTTTTTAGAAGTGGCTCAATTGAGCCACTTTTTTTATAGAAATAATTTTAGTTGACCGTCTTTATACTGTTCATGTAGTGACGTGTTTAGTACAGGTAATTTTTTTCCTTTAAAGTATTTCTTTTTAGCCAAACGCACCAAATTATCTATTTGCTCGGCAATATGACCTTCGCCGCGCATGCGCGTACCAAATCTACTGTCATTAAGCGTACCTCCATGGCAAGCAGCAATTTGATTTAACACACGATCGGCTTTATCTGGCATTGATTTTTTGATCCAATCAGTAAACAATTCACCTATAGCGCCATTGAGTCTTACAATAGTGTGTGCTATAGATAAAGCACCATGTTCTGAAACAGTTTTGGCCATAGTCAATATCTCATGGCTATTGATGGCTGGAATTATTGGAGCGAGCATTACATTTACCGGAATGTTATGCTCAGAAAGTGTTTTAATAGTTTGAAGCCGCTTTTTAGCTGTAGCCGTTCGCGGTTCTAATAACCGTCTGGTCTTTTCGGTCAGCGATGTAAGTGAGACATGAACTGTAATTAGTTGGTCGTTGTTAAGAACTCTGAGTAAATCCAAATCTCTAAGCACCAAAGCGTTTTTGGTAATTATAGCTACAGGGTGCTTGTACTTTATAAAAACTTCGAGGCAGGCTCTTGTAATTTTGTACTTTTTTTCAGCTGGTTGATAGCAGTCCGTATTTCCCGAAAGCACAATAGGATAAGCTTGCCAATTTTTATTTTTTAGGTGTGCTTCTAATAAAGCAGGAGCATCCTTTTTTACCAAAATTTGCTTTTCAAAATCCAGCCCTGCACTATAGCCCCAAAATTCATGTGTATTTCTAGCATAACAATATATACAACCATGTTCACATCCCTGATAAGGGTTCATGGAGTAACTCATGCCAACATCTGGACTTTTTACCTTATTCACAATGGTTTTAGGAAATACCTCTAGATAGGTTGTTTTTTGGGGAGTAGCAGCTTCGCCATTATTAGCACAATACTCCAAAAAATCATCTCGTACTTCGTGCTTGTGCTCTAAAAATCGATTATGACTATTGAATTGGGCACCACGCCCCTTATGGACAGATTTGGAGTTCATATTAGTTATTTATAAAGGATACAGGACTTGTAGCTCTATAAAATTAACTAATATTTCAATGCCATTTACAGCAGTTCATTCAGATTATCAACACCAGTACTAATTGTAGTAGAATCGATCTAATGTCACTTTTTCATTCTGATCATAAAGCTTGATCAATTTAACTTCCGAACTTTCATCCTTCTTCCCATAATTGGTATAGACTGTATATTTTAAATAGGTAGGATTTAAGCTCGCCTCTGAACTTAAATTCTTCAAATTAATGATCCATTCGCCCGTTTCACCATCATCTATGACATACTCTTGCATGGCATACCCATTCTTAGCTTCATCCAACATTTTATTCGCATTACTTAATTTGGTGTGATACCACGTATAGTATTTCTTGTTTGGGTTGACAAATTGCAATTCAAATTCATTGTACGAATCGTTCCATTCAAACACAATACGTACATCACGCTTGTATTTTGCTGAACGTA
This sequence comes from uncultured Flavobacteriaceae bacterium, assembly GCA_964479055.1. Classification (GTDB taxonomy): domain Bacteria; phylum Bacteroidota; class Bacteroidia; order Flavobacteriales; family Flavobacteriaceae; genus CAYZKX01. The sequence goes on along the minus strand of CAYZKX010000022.1, from coordinate 12,781 downwards.
GATCATTAGGTAAATCATAATAATAGACTTTGGATCTATGAAAAGCGAGCATGTGTTGAATTTCGTTTGTTATAATATTTTGCATTCCAGAAAAATCAATCCCGTCTATAGCATTTGATAGCATTCGTTTATACAGACGCATCGACTCTTCATAATTGCAAGTTTTCTTGTATATGTTTGCCAAACTCATATACGACTGAGCGTCCTGTGGTCTTAAAGCCGCTATGCGCTGATATACTCCTTTGGCTTTTTCATAATCACCTCTTTCTTCAAGTTTAAATGCCAATGTTTTTAGGGCTTTATCATTTTTATAACCCATTTTGGCAATTTGATTCAATACATCATTGGAAAAATCTGTGTTCCATCTTAAAAAATAGTCGGAAGCTTCAATAAAGTACGGAACCGTTTGATTGCTCTTCAACGCTTTTTGCTTAGTGTAGATTTGCTTGGCTTCCTCAAATGAAGCCGCTGTTTTCAATTCACTTACGAGTTGCGAACTGCTTTTAGTAACTAACATAGGTAACGCTTCTTCATAATCATTACCAATAACCAAGGCTGAGTTTGCTGCTTTTTGTTTTTTAGGACCTGAAATCAAGTTGGTTCTAATTATGATCACGCCATTTCTTGCCAAGGTACCATACTTGTGTGTAGCAGTGAGAGAATTTAATACGGTAACACTTTCAATTATTTGTGGATCAAGATTTGGTAATTGTAGCCCACCTTCTGAAGTAAAAATCATTCCATCAATATCAAATACATAGCCATTCTGTAAATTAATGCTTTGGTCTCTACTGTAATTTAGTTTAGAAAGCTCTCCATACAAAAGATCCTCTAGTCTATAATATTGGCCTCCAAAAGAAGATTTTGGAACTGTACTTGCCCCATAGGTAATTTCATCAAAATCTTTTTTACCATTAAATCCCAGATCGATTAATTCGCTACTCCCTTTTTCACTAAGCAATACCACTTCTTCAAGTAATTCGCCATCAGGTTTTAATTCGATGTTCAATGAAGCGTCGTCAACCACAAGAGTTCTGGTTTCCATGCCAATAAAATCTATTTCCAATACATCCCCTTCAACTGCAGGAATCGTGAAATTTCCGTTCTGATCAGTTCGGGTCTCAACAAAGCTGTTTTTTACTTTTACCTTCGCGCCTTGAAGCGGTCCATCTTTCATAAATACCTTTCCAGTAATGCTCCCTTCGGCAATGGTGAGATCACCTTGCTGGAAATCTTCAATCTTATAATCGTCAGGTTTCAAGTAGATTTTATTGGTGTTTGTGAGGAATTTATAAAATCGCTCAGCCGAAACCGTTTCGCTTTTATAGCCTAATGCATTAAATTCAAGAACATCATTACCTTGAATATAATCTTCGTCATACCTTAAGTTGATCACTCCATTTTTATCACTTACAGCCTGAATTGGTTTGTCATTGAAAGCAACATTCACATATGAAATGGGTTCTTTAGAAACCTCGTCATAGATGGTGGCTTCAATGGCAATTTCATATTGAGCTAATAAAAGGGTTGGGGCAACGCTACAAATAAGGAAAGCTAACTTTTTCATAACTATAAATTTTTCTTTCCTAAAGATAACACTTATAGCGCGTTAATCCTCTGAAAATTATGAGATTAACACTATTTAACACTGCGGAATAAATCTATTCCCCTGGAAAATTAGCTTTGCGTTTTTCTAAAAAAGCAGAGGTGCCTTCAGCAAAATCTTGGGTACCAAAACATTTCCCGAATTCTGCAATTTCCACCTCATATCCATTAATACCATCTTCAAAATTTGCATTTATTGCATTTATAGCAGAACCTATAGCGACGGTTGAATTACGCATGATCTTAGCTGCAATTTTATGACACAGTGGAAGAAGTTCGTCAGGTGTCGCTACATGGTTTACAAGCCCATAACGCAATGCGGTATCGGCATCAATCATTCCTGCAGTCATAATCATTTCCATAGCGCGCCCTTTTCCAACTAACTGCGCAAGTCGTTGCGTCCCTCCGTATCCTGGAATAACACCCAAAGATACCTCAGGCAATCCCATTTTAGCAGAATCGCTTGCCAACCTAAAATGAGCAGACATGGCCAATTCCAATCCACCACCAAGAGCAAAACCATTTACAGCCGCTATTACCGGAGTATTAAGATTTGAAACAAAATTGAACAAGAGATTTTGTCCATTTGCAGCAAGTTGTTGTCCCTGTTCAACATTAAAATCCGCAAACTCACCGATGTCAGCTCCTGCAACAAAGGCCTTATCACCACTGCCCGTTATAATGATAACTTTG
>CAYZKX010000022.1:0-10473 GCA_964479055.1 uncultured Flavobacteriaceae bacterium | reverse complement strand
TTGTCAAAAGCCTGATGCAACTCTTCAATAGTTTCAGTATTCAATGCGTTCAATTTAGAAGGTCTGTTAATTGTGACTGTAGTTATACCTTCATTAAAATCAATAAGGATGTTATTAAATGTCATAGGGTCAATTCTTATTTTTTAGGAAAAGAAACTTTGAATGTTGTTCCTTCACCTTCATTCGATGTAAAAGTAATATTTCCGTTATAGGTTTCAATTATGTTTTTTATAATAGGCAACCCAAGGCCCATACCGCTCGATTTGGTTGTAAATTTTGGTTCAAATACTTTAGGCTTGTTCTCATTTGAGATGCCCAGGCCATTATCGGATACGGTAATTACTATATTGGAGTCTAGTTCACTAACGTTGACCTCAATCTTAGGGTCTCTGTCATTAGGAATGGATTGAATGGCATTTTTTACCAAATTGGTTACCACTCGAATGAGTTGTGTACGATCGAAAACGGCAATTAATTCTTTCTGATTGGTATTGAATGAAATATAATCTTCAGTAAAAATATCAAGGGCCAATTCAATGACCTGAACAACATTTAATGTTTCTTTTTGCTGAGCTGGCATTTTAGCAAAGTTTGAAAAGGCCGAAGCGATACTGCTCATGGTATCAATTTGTTGAATGAGGGTCTTGCTAAATTCCTCTATCTTCTGATGTGCACTAGGGTCATTGACATCAAATTTTCGCTGAAAACTTTGCACACTTAATCGCATAGGTGTTAATGGGTTTTTAATCTCATGAGCTACTTGTTTCGCCATTTCACGCCAGGCTTGTTCACGTTCACTAGTAGCCAGTTGTACAGCACTTTCTTCTAATTCATCGATCATACTATTATACGCTTCTACTAAAGTTGACACTTCGTCACTGGCTCCCTTTAATTCGATTTTCTTATTGTTTTTCTCAAGCCGCGTTTCGTTCATTTTATCACTAATAGTTTTGAGCGAACGCGTGATATACCTCGACACAAAAAAAGCAAATGCTATGGCTACCAAAAACATTACCAAATATGTATATCCCAAACGTTCCAGAAACTCCCTTAATTCGGCTTCATTAAATGAATCGTCTTCAAAATATGGTACGTTTAATATTCCTAGTGGTTTGGAATCAATATCGTTGAATATGCGGTATGAAGAAATGTAATCGCTTCCCAACTGCTCGCTTCTATTTACAAATCTTTTATCGATACTCTGGTGAAGGGCGTTGAGAATAGGAACTGGAATACAACGATTTAAGGTGTCGTTTTCAAAACTTGGTTTTGAACTTTTAATGAGTGTCCCTTCTAAATCATATAGGTTGAAATTTACGTTGTGAATATTGGAGATCTCATAGATCTTATCTTTAAAAATAAGATCAAGGAACTCCGTTTTGTGCTCCCAGGTTGTCTCACGCATTACATAATCTATGCTCGACAATAATTGAGCTTCTTTACGCTCCAAACGCAAACGGTGATAATCCTGTGATTGCTCGTTGTATTGATAAATGGTTACGGCCGCAATAAGAATTGATGCGACTATCACCAAAAGAATCATATACACAAAAATGCGCGATCGTAATGAAAGTCGTCTTGAAGCCATTGACATTATTTATGACATAAATATAACAATAATCAAGCCACAACATTTTTGTGATCAAAGACAAAAAAAAGCGAAGCTAATGGCTCCGCTTTCATTTATTAATCTTCGATAAACAAATAATTAAGATTCTTGTCGTTGAAGGCGCTATTAAATGCTGAGATTTCATTGCTCACTAATTGATTAAATTCGGCCAATTGAACATTTATTTTTTGTGTCAATTCATTTTTAACGGCAATATCTTGCTCTGTTGGTGCAAAGTCTCCTATACCTACTAAAGCATTTAAATGCCCTAATTTATTAGTAAGTCGTATTGGGAAATTCAATGGATCCTGGCCGCTTCTATTCTTAGTTTGATATAAGGCTTCCTCAATTTCGGTAAACTGCTTTTTGAGTTCTCCTGCTTTCTCTACCAGATCTGCCACATTGCTGTTATCTTTATATTGAGCTTCAAATGCAGAAAGCTGCTCTTTAATGTTTCTTATCTTCTTAATTGATTTGTGAGCTTCGTCCATTGTGGCGTTCACATCCTTTATGAAGTCAAACTGTTTTTCCATATCGGCTTGCGTACTTTCGGCACGCGGATCAGCAACTATATTATAGGTTTTGGTTTGTGTGTCTCCATTTACATTGAGCGTTACTCGATATTGTCCAGGTACAGCTTTTGGTCCATTTAAACTGGCCCACCATAATATCATTCCTTTTAAGCGCTCTGCTCCATCATAGGTCATATTCCAAACAAATTGATTTGAACCCTTTTTAACCTTGAGCTTATCTTTCTTACCTTTAGTACTAAAGCTCTTTATTGTATCGCCTTGTCTGTCAAAATAAGTCAATGACACCTCATCTTCTTCATCGTATTCATTTAAATAGAAATAGGTCATAACTCCATTTGGGTGGTTTGTACCAGCGGTTTTGCTGCCTTTAAAACTTCCTCCTCTCATTCGATACGAATCTTTTGGTTGAAACAATATATTGCCAGAGGTATTGGCGTCATACAATTGATGCATCACAGTAAGGTCGTCTATTACCCAAACACTTCTACCTTGAGTGGCAACCACTAAATTATTTTCTTTGACCGCCAAATCAGTAATTGGTACAATTGGTAAGTTTAATTGAAATGGTTTCCAATTATTTCCATCATCGAACGAAATGTACATGCCTGTTTCTGTACCTGCGTATAACAAGCCTTTACGTTTAGGATCCTCCCTTAAGACTCTTGTAAAATGTTCGCTGTTAATGCCATTAGTTATTTTAGTCCATGTTTTACCATAATCTGTAGTTTTATATAGATAAGGTGCAAAATCTCCGGTCTTGTATTTAGTTCCAGCGATATAACATGTACCGGCATCAAAAGCACTCGGTTCAATGCTATTGATCATCATCCATTCAGGCATTCCACTAGGTGTTACGTTTTCCCAGTTTTGTCCGCCATCTCTTGTAACATGTACCAAACCATCATCACTTCCAACCCACAATAAACCTTCTTGTAATGCCGACTCCTGCGCTGCAAAGATGGTGCAGTAATATTCTACAGAAGTGTTATCTTGAGTGATTGGCCCTCCTGAAGATTTTAATTTTTCAGGATCATTCCTGGTTAGGTCTGGGCTTATTATTTTCCATGATTGTCCTTCGTTTTCAGTTACATGTACATGCTGTGAAAAGGTATACAAACGGTCTGGGTTATGTTTAGAGAATATGATTGGAAAATTCCATTGGAATCGATACTTCATACCTTCAGCGCCATGACCCATGGGGTTGTCTGGCCACACATTAACCGCTCTTACTGTATTGGTGCGATGATTTACACGTGTTAAAAAGCCATCATAACTGCCACCATAAACAATGTCATTATCTTCAGGATCTATAGCTATATGCGCCGATTCACCACCTGCCGTGCTTTCCCAATCATCTTCATCAATTGTAAATCCATTGGTTCTATGGGGAATTCTGATAGTTGAGTTATCCTGTTGAGCAACATATATTCTATAAGGGAAATGATTATCGGTAGTCACACGATAAAATTGCGAAGTTGGTTGGTTGTGATAAGTACTCCAGGTTTCTCCACCATCATAGGTTACTTGGGCACCACCATCGTCTCCAATTATCATTCTATTTGAATTCTCTGGAGCGATCCAAAGATCGTGATGGTCTCCATGAGGCGCATTGTAAGTACTAAATGTTTTACCACCATCTGTACTACGGTGATAACGCACGTTCAATACATATACTTTATTCACATCTTCAGTATCGGCATATACTCGTGTATAATACCAGGCACGTTGACGTAATTTACGCTCACTATTGACTTGGGTCCAGGTTTCTCCACCATCATCACTACGATAAAGTCCGCCTTTATCTTTATTTTCGACCATGGCCCATACACGTTGATTGTTCACCGGAGAAACGGTAACACCAATGATACCTAGAATACCATCAGGGAATCCTTTATTTGTAGAAATTTCTTTCCAAGTTTTACCTTCGTCCGTACTTTTCCACAATGCCGATCCGTCACCACCAGAACTTAAACTATATGGTGTGCGCTGAACACGCCAAGTGGAAGCATAAATTATTCGTGGATTAGAAGGGTCTATCTTTAGATCCACAACTCCAGCCATATCATTGGCAAATAAGATTTTATTCCACGTATTACCACCATCAGTGCTTTTATACAAACCTCGGTCATTTGTTGGTTTATAAATGTTGCCTAAAACACCAGCATAAACCGTATTGTAATCTGTTGGATGAACTGCAATTCTTGGTATGTGTCTTGAATTTTTAAGACCAGATTCTGTCCATGTCTTTCCTGCATCTACACTTTTCCATACACCATATCCGGATGATACATTACCGCGAACTGTTTTTTCACCGCCACCAACATAGATCACATTTGGATCACTTTGAGCAACTGTAATGGCGCCAATACTACCGCCAAAATAGCCATCAGAAATGTTCTCCCATTCGCGACCACCATCAGTGGTCTTCCAAATACCGCCGCCTGTAGCTCCAAAATAGAATAGATTTGGTTGATTGGGGACTCCTGTAACTGCGGCACTTCGTCCACCTCTAAAAGGCCCTACTAATCTGTATTCCAGAGCCGAATAGTACTTTTCATCAAATTCTTGTGCTTGAGTTGGGGTAAGCGTAAAAAACGAAAGCGTTAAAGCTAACGCTATAAATAAAACTCGCATGTTGTTAATTGGTTTGGTTATGAAAAATTAAAAATAGTGATAAAACCGCAATTGGCCTTAAAGACAAAGAAAATTTAACTTCTTAATTTAGGTTTGATTAATTTTAGACTTTAAATGGGTAATCTCAAGTTTAAATTACTGTTTATTTCATTGATTCCATGTTTCTGCTTTTCGAAACAAGAAATAGCCTATGACACGATTTCACCTCAACTTATTGACCGAAACTATGTTGATCGAAAAATAGATTCAATTATGGTGCTTGGGATTGAAGAAGAAGCGTTTCCTGGAGCTCAGTTATTAGTGGCATTAGAAGGTCAAATAATTTTTCACAGAGCTTATGGCTATCATACTTATGACAGTATTCAGAAAGTTGAACTGAACGCTATTTATGATCTGGCTTCGGTAACCAAAATTACTGGTCCACTACCAGCGCTAATGAAATTATACGAGCAAGGTAAATTAGATCTCGATAAGCCTTTTAGTACCTATTGGAAACCTTGGCGAAACAAAAAAGACAAGAAAGACATCACATTAAGAGAATTGTTAGCTCACCAATCTGGGTTGACGCCCTACATTGTATTTTTAGCCGACGTCATGAAAGACGGTGATTTAAAAAGTCGTTTTATTAAATCTGACCAAAGAAAGACCTATTCTAAACAAGCATATAAGAACATATATGTTAAGAATAGATTTAAGAATAAAATGTACAGGAAGATCAACCGATCTCCAGTGGGCAACAACAAAAAATACTTGTACTCCGGGTTGGCGTCCTTAGTTTACCCTCAAGTTATTGAAGATCTTTCTGGACAGAGCTATGAAGCATATTTGGATATTCATTTCTATACCCCTTTAGGTTGTCAAACGCTCATGTATAATCCATCGCAAAGTCTCATGGATTTGATCGTACCAACCGAAGTTGATACATTGTTTAGACTTGATCTTACCAAAGGATATGTTCATGATGAAAACGCTGCTTTAATGGGTGGTGTTTCAGGGAATGCAGGTCTATTTGGTAGTGCTGTTGATCTTGCCAAATATATGCAAATGCTTGTTCAAAAGGGAGAGTATGCGGGTCAGCGCTACCTAAAAAAAGAGACTGTAGAGGAGTTTACTAAAATTCAATATCCTGAAAATGATAATCGTCGCGGACTAGGATTTGACAAGCCACTAATTGGAAATGATACGTTGAGCTTAAAGGAAGCTTATCCTGCACCTGAAGTAAGTCCAGACAGTTTTGGCCATTCTGGTTTTACAGGAACTTTTGTGTGGGCCGATCCAAAAAAGCAACTTGTATTTATTTTTCTCTCGAATCGTGTGTATCCATATCGCAGTCATCGAAATCTGTATAATTTGAATATAAGACCAGCCTTGCAGCAAGTATTTTATCAAGCCTTAAATGGCTCTAAGAATTAATAATTAATTAGTACTTTAGACCTTTAAACACTTATTGATGGGATTGCTCATTTTCTACGCTTTAATTTCAATCTTCTTTTCTTTTTTATGTTCAATTTTAGAGGCTGTTTTACTCAGTGTGACACCAACATTCATAAATGTAAAAAAACAAGAAAACAAACAATATGCTTATGAATTAGAGCGCTTAAAAAAGGATGTAGACAAGCCACTAATTGCCATATTAACACTTAATACAATTGCTCATACTGTAGGTGCAATTCTAGTAGGTGTACAAGCAAAATCGGTATATGCAGAGTCTTATGGAAACTCTTCTCATAAGGTTTTGGGTCTTGAGTTAACCGAAGATCTTATGGTCGGTATTGTGTCTGCTATAATGACAGTCCTCATACTGGTAGCTTCAGAAATAATCCCAAAAACTATCGGCGCGACGTATTGGAAGCACCTCGCCAACTTTACAGCCAAAACATTAGATGTTCTTATTTTTCCATTGAAATGGACAGGAGTTTTATGGCTCTTACAATTAACCACAAAATTGGTGGGAGGTTCTTCTCATGGTAGCGTATTAAGTCGTGAAGGATTTATTGCAATAACCGATATTGCTCATGAAGAGGGTGTGGTTCAAGAATCAGAAAGCAAAGTCATTAAAAACATGTTGGCATTTAAAGATATTAGAGCCAAAGATGTAATGACGCCAAGAACAGTAATCAAAGTCGCCGACGAAGCTACTACGGTCCAATCTTTTTTTGAAGAAAATCAAAACCTGCGTTTTTCAAGAATTCCCGTTTACAAAGATGATCCCGATAATATTACTGGCCTGGTGTTGAAAGATGAGGTTTTTAAAGAAGTGGCAAACGACAATAAAACCAAAACACTTTCGGAAATCAAACGGAATATTTTAGTGACCAATCGAAATATCCCAATACCTCAACTTCTAGATGAATTAGTACTCAATAAAAATCACATGGCTTTAGTGGTGGACGAATATGGTTCAGTAAGCGGTTTGATCACTATGGAGGATGTTATAGAAACCTTATTGGGTATTGAGATTATGGATGAGAGTGATAATATTGCCGATCTCCAACTGCTTGCAAGAAAAAGTTGGGAGGCGCGTGCCAAACGACTGGGTATAATTGAAGAAAAGAAAGATGATGACGATGAATGATTGTATTATTGAAACACCATTAGGTGCAACCAAAATTACTGGCAACGCCGAAGGCATTTCGGCTATATCAGTGTTGGATTCAAAGGAGGCAACCTTTAGTGAAAACATACATAGCGATCTTAAAGACTGCGTTTCGCAATTAAACGAATATTTTGATGAATCACGTCAAACCTTTTCATTTAAAATGAATCCTAACGGATCCGATTTTCAAAAACGCGTTTGGAAAAAGCTTCTGGAAATCCCTTTTGGAAAAACCATTACCTATCTAGAATTGTCTAAACAAATTGGTGATCCAAATGCCATACGTGCTGTTGCGTCGGCAAATGGTAAAAACCCACTGTGGATAGTAATCCCATGTCATCGGGTTATTGGTAGTGATGGTAGTTTAACTGGATATGCTGGTGGCTTGTACCGCAAACAATGGTTGCTTAACCATGAAAAAGGTACGGTACAACACACGTTATTCTAATTCTTGTTTAAATGAAGTTATTAAAAAAAATCATTAAATACATCGTAATTGTCACAGCCCTTATAGTGGCATTACTTTATATCACCGATACTGATTATTTATTAAAGGCGCTTAGAACCATTTACTTTAAAGGGCATACTACAGCCTATTTAAATGATTACACGCAATTTGACAATCAGCCTGTTGAAGCAGGAGAAAGTCATCCTTGGCCAAATCATAAAAATTATAATGCTACCCAAGAGACCGCTAAACTGGCTGAGACCAATGATGCACTAGGTACCGTGGCCTATCTCATAATTAAAAACGACAGTATTTGGTTTGAAAAATATTATGATGGCTATAATGAAGATTCACAATCCAATTCGTTTTCAATGGCTAAAAGTTACGTTTCTGGCCTTATGGGAAAAGCTATAAACGACGGATATATCAAAAGTCTTGATCAACCTGTTTGTGATTTTGTGCCAGAATATTGCGAAGGACTCGCTGCAAAAATGACGGTTGGTGATTTGTCTTCAATGGCCTCTGGAACCAATTGGGATGAGCGTTATTATTCTCCTTTTTCAATAACAACACGGGCTTATTTTGATGATGATCTTACAAAAGTGATCACGGGTCTAAAAGTAGTGAGAGAACCTGGTGTTTCCTACAAGTATGCCAGTGGTGATACGCAATTATTGGGTCTTGTAATAGAGCGGGCAACCGGTAAAAAACTATATAATTATTTAACCGAAAGTTTCTGGAAGCCTTTGGGCAGTGAAAATTCGACGCTTTGGCAGGTGGATAGTAAAGAAAATGATCTGGTTAAAGCTTATTGTTGTATCGCTAGTAATGCGAAGGATTTTGCGCGATTTGGCAAGTTGTATAAAGATCATGGTCGATGGCAAGGTCAACAAATCTTAGATTCAGCATTTGTTGCAAAATCAATACGACCGCGGTTTAAAGAAAGCCCGCAGTATGGCTATGGTTTTTGGTTACATCAAAAAGATGACAAAAGCTTTTTTATGATGCGTGGTCATTTAGGACAATATGTGATCGTTGAACCAAACGACAATGTGATTATTGTAAGGCTAGGACATCAAAAGTCTAAAGGAGATGCTGTGGCTATATTTACAGAAGATATAGACATTTATATCGAGGAAGCCTATCAAATGTTGAATAATAATTAATTTATTAGTTTTGTAGAATATATTCTATAAATGCTGACTAAATTACAACTTGAAAACATTCTATTTTTAGATATTGAGACCGTTCCTGAGTTTGAGCACTTTTCTCAATTAGATGAAACGAAACAGCAACTGTGGGAAGTAAAGTCGCATTACCAGCGAAAAGAAGAATTCACTGCAGAAGCGTTTTATGATCGTGCCGGTATTTGGGCTGAGTTTGGTAAAATTATTTGCATCTCGGTTGGTTACTTTTTATTTCAAGATGACAATCGTACATTTCGAGTAAAAACTTTTATTGGTGATGAAATAAAAATTTTAAAGAATTTCAAAGATCTATTGATTTCTCATTTTAGCCAGTCTAAACACCTTCTTTGTGCTCACAATGGCAAAGAGTTCGATTTTCCTTACATCGCCCGTAGAATGATAATTCACAACTTGACATTGCCCTATAAGCTCAATCTTTTTGGTAAAAAACCTTGGGAAGTACCTCACTTGGATACCATGGAGCTATGGAAGTTTGGTGATTACAAGAATTTCACCTCATTAAAGCTGCTAACCAATATATTAGGAATTCCTTCTCCCAAAGAAGACATTGATGGTAGTGAAGTATATAACGTTTATTATAAGGATAATAATCTAGATCGCATAGTTGATTATTGTGAACGTGATACTATTGCTGTGGCTCAGGTTCTATTGCGATTAAGAGGAGATGATCTATTATTACCAAAAGAGATAGTAAAACTATAAAAACTACTTTAAAGAGATGGAATTTAACTATTTATAATCTCAAGAGTATATCTCTAGTATATCATAACAATTAAAAATGCTATAGCCAAAAGGCTACAGCATAAATAATTTCTTGGTCAACAACGCCATTCCTTTTAAAAATTGAATGGCATTTTTAAATCCTACAAATAACTTTTGAACATTATAAGTAGGTTCTGGTAGATTTGTTGCTTTGTTCATAAGTTAAGTTCATGGTAGATTTGAGACAAATCAAGGTTATTACTTTCGATTTGGGACAGCTAATATGTCATAAATTTTCGAAAATGTCAGTTTAAAAGCATTATTATTCGATGAAATGCGCTTTTTTTTAACATTTCAAAAAAGATGAGTTTTGAAAGGAGCTAGAGTATTAAAGCTTCATTTCCGGAATTTCATCATCGATAATCAAATGACCTTCAGTAGCTTCCTGAATTTGATCAACAGTAACTCCGGGTGCTCGTTCTAGAAGTTTGAATCCTTTTGAAGTCACTTCTAATACCGCTAAATTGGTTACAATCTTTTTGACACAGGCAACTCCTGTTAGTGGAAGCGTACATTTTTTAAGTAGTTTGGATTCGCCTTTTTTATTAGTATGCATCATGGCGACAATGATATTTTCGGCGCTGGCAACAAGATCCATTGCGCCGCCCATGCCTTTGACCATTCGCCCAGGTATTTTCCAATTTGCTATGTCACCATTTTCAGCCACTTCCATGGCTCCAAGT
>CAYZKX010000021.1:0-15900 GCA_964479055.1 uncultured Flavobacteriaceae bacterium | reverse complement strand
ATCAATAATGGCACATCATTTACGCCCATATTAGACAATTCTGATACTCAAAACGTAGGTGATATTGCGGTAGATTGGAAAACGCGTACAATCTGGGTTGGTACAGGAGAGAATAATTCGTCGAGATCATCTTATGCGGGAATTGGGATGTTGAAATCATCAAACAATGGAGAGTCCTGGGAACATGTTGGGCTATCTGATTCTCACCATATAGGTAGAATTCTAATTAATCCTAATGATCCTAATGAGGTAGTTGTAGGGGTAACGGGACACTTATACTCTCCAAACAACGAAAGAGGAATATATAAAACAACTGATGGTGGTAAAACATGGAGTCAAAAGTTGTTTGTTGACAATATGAGTGGAATTATCGATATTTCTCATGCTCCAAATAGTTATAATGTTATGTATGCTGCGTCATGGACTAAAGACAGGAAAGCATGGAATTTTGATGGTAGTGGTAATAATTCAGCCATTTATAAAAGCACAGATGCTGGAGAAACATGGACAAGAATATCGACAACCGAAAGTGGATTCCCTACCGGTATGGGAACTGGACGAATTGGTTTAGCAGCATTTGATGAAAATACAATATATGCCATTCATGACAGTCAATTTAGAAAACCAGTTTCAGGCGATAAAAGGCAGTCTAAAGGATTGGTAAAAGATGATTTTAAAACCATGACTAATGATGCCTTTTTTAAATTGGATGATAGCAAATTAAACGGATTTTTAAGGCAGAACAGGTTCCCTGAAAAATACAACGCAACTAGCGTAAAACAAATGGTGAGGAATGGCAATGCTAAACCAATAGACCTTGCGCGTTATTTGGAAGATGCCAACTCTTTATTGTTTGATTCACCAGTAACTGGGGCCGAAGTTTACAAAAGTACAAACGGTGGAGAAAGTTGGGAAAAGGTAAATGAAGATTCTTTGGAAAGTGTGTATTATACTTACGGCTATTACTTTGGCCATATTTATGTGTCACCGGCAAATCAGGATCACATTTACATTTACGGTGTGCCAATATTAAAATCAAAAGATGGGGGTAAAACGTATACATCAATGGACTATCCAAATGTACATGCCGATCACCATGCGCTTTGGATCAATCCTAAAAATCCTGATCATCTTATTAATGGAAATGATGGTGGCGTCAATATTACCTATGATGATGGTGAAACCTGGATTAAAAATAACTCACCAACTGTGGGACAATTTTACGCTATTAATGTAGATAATGAAGAACCTTATAATGTGTATGGCGGACTTCAGGATAATGGTGTTTGGGTTGGACCTCATAATGGAGGAGAGAATGACAGATGGCATGCTTCGGGTGAATATCCTTGGAGAAGTATCATGGGTGGCGACGGCATGCAAGTGCAAATTGACTCGCGAGATCACAACATTGTGTATACCGGATTTCAATTTGGGAATTATTTTAGAATTAATAAAGAAACGGAAGACTTTAAACGATTCAATATTCGTCACGAATTAGGGGAAACGCCTTACCGCTTTAATTGGCAAACGCCTATTTTATTGTCACCACATAATCAGGACATATTGTATTTGGGAGGTAATAAATTGATGCGTAGCATGAATCAAGGAGATGATTGGGAAGCCATTAGTGATGATCTTACTACTGGAGGTAAAAAAGGTAATGTGGCCTATGGCACCATAACTACCATAAGTGAATCACCATTTCAATTTGGATTAATATATGTAGGTAGTGACGATGGTTATATTAATGTTACTAAAAATGCTGGAGGCAGTTGGCAACGTATTTCCAATAGCTTTCCTAAAGACCTTTGGGTGTCTCGAGTCATAGCATCCCAGCATAATAAGTCACGTGTATATGCTACACTTAATGGTTACCGTTGGGATGATTTTAATGTTTATGTATATGTAAGTGAAGATTATGGGCAAACATGGAAATCGATTAATAGTAATATTCCAAAATCACCTGTCAATGTTATTAAGGAAGACCCTGAAAATGAAAACGTATTGTATTTGGGCACTGATAATGGCGCCTATGTATCGTTTGATCAAGGGGTCAGCTGGAATCTATTCAGTCATGGATTGCCAAATGTCGCTTTCCATGATATTGTGGTACAGGAAAGAGACAAACACTTGCTATTAGGAACGCATGGAAGGAGCATTTATAAGGCAGACATTTCTGCACTTCAAATGATGAATAGCTCGGTACGATCAAAAAACGTAACACTGTTCCCAGTTAACTCGGTGAAGTCATCAAGACGCTGGGGCAGTTCATTTAGTCCATGGTCCGATGCTTTTGAACCTTCAACAAGTGTTGCCTTTTACTCTAATTTAGCAGGTACTAAGGAAATTGCGATTCAATCTAAAGGAGGCGCTTCTTTACAAAGCATAACAGTTGAGGCGACTGAAGGATTCAACTATGTCGATTATGATATTACAATGACTGAAGAGGGTAAAAATGCCTTATCAGCTGAAGACAGCGAGTTGAAGTTGAGCAAGTCTCAAAATGGCAAGTATTATTTACCACCGGGATCATACATTATTAAAATAGGAAGCGAGCAAACGGAGCTTAAAGTTGAATAATAAATCATAAAAATATCATTTCTAGTGTAAAACAAAACTGAAGAAAGCATCGCGAGATTGTTTATCTAGGATCAGAAACCAATGTAGATGGAATATATGAACCGGAAGTTGGTGAGCAGGTGATTGATATGGTATTAAGAAGGCTTATCCTTACGATCCAAGGATAAAAAAGTCTTAATTTAAGTTAAAATCATTCTAAATATCAAAAATTTGGCAATAGATATTGCCTAAGACTCCACCCTTGAGTATTTTTGTAGTAATCAAAAAAACTTCATAATCTTATGGGTGGATTTTTTAAATCTTCTATTGGAAGAAAAGTAGGCATGGCGCTCTCGGCTTTCTTCTTAATGTTTTTTCTCTTACAACATTTTACAATCAATATTCTTTCGGTTTTCAGTGCCGATCTCTTTAATGAGGTATCCCATTTTATGGGGACTAATTGGTTGGTGCAATTTGTGCTTCAGCCCATTTTGTTGTTTGGTGTGATCTATCATTTTGTAATGGGATTCATACTTGAGATTCAAAACAGAAAGGCAAGAGAAGTGAGTTATGCAAAAAACAAAGGCTCTGCAAATTCCACTTGGATGAGTAGAAATATGATTTATAGTGGATTAGTGATCCTTGCATTTTTGGTGCTACATTTCATTGATTTTTGGTTTCCAGAAATAAACACCAAGTACGTGCTAGGAGATATGTCTGGAATGCACGACGGTGAATACCGTTATTTCCATGAATTGCAAGAAAAGTTTTTAAGCCCATGGCGAATTGGGGCTTATGTGATCGCCTTTATTTTACTGGCACTCCATCTATTGCACGGCTTTACGTCAGCATTTCAATCTGTAGGGATTACAGAAGGAAGAAAGAAAACACTTCAAACTATTGGTAAGGCATATTCTATCCTAATACCATTAGGTTTTATTTTTATAGCTATTTATCATCATTTTAATCACGTTAGTTAACGCATTAATCTATGTCAATATTAAACTCTAAAGTACCTAAAGGTCCCATTAAAGATAAATGGACCAACTATAAAGATCATATCGACCTTGTTAACCCAGCCAATAAGCGATTAATTGATGTTATTGTTGTGGGGACTGGACTTGCTGGTGGGTCGGCAGCAGCAACCTTAGCTGAATTAGGGTATAATGTTAAAGCATTTTGTTATCAGGATTCTCCGCGACGGGCGCATTCCATTGCCGCTCAAGGCGGAATTAATGCTGCAAAAAATTACCAAGGTGATGGTGATTCGGTTTACCGATTGTTTTATGATACTGTAAAAGGAGGGGATTATAGATCGCGAGAGGCTAACGTATATCGTCTAGCCGAAGTATCCGCAAATATTATTGATCAATGTGTAGCTCAAGGCGTACCATTTGCAAGAGATTATGGTGGATTATTGGATAACCGTTCTTTTGGTGGTGTTTTGGTGTCTCGTACATTTTACGCTAAAGGACAAACGGGTCAGCAACTCTTATTGGGAGCCTATTCGGCTATGAACAGACAGATAGCAAGAGGAAAGATCCAGATGTACAACCGCCATGAGATGTTGGATGTGGTAAAGGTTAATGGCAAGGCAAGAGGAATAATTACAAGAAACCTAGTCAATGGAAAGATTGAACGACATGCTGCACATGCCGTGGTTATTGCTACTGGAGGTTATGGTAATGTGTACTTTTTGTCCACTAATGCTATGGGGAGTAATGTAACTGCAGCTTGGAAGATACATAAAAAGGGCGCATTTTTTGCTAATCCGTGTTTTACTCAAATTCATCCTACATGCATTCCAAGGTCGGGTGACTACCAATCAAAATTGACGTTAATGTCAGAATCCCTGCGAAACGATGGACGCATATGGGTGCCAAAACATAAAGAAGATGTTATAGCGATTCGTGAAGGTAGAAAGAAACCAACAGAACTAAGTGAAGACGAACGAGATTACTATTTAGAACGTCGTTATCCTGCTTTTGGGAATCTGGTTCCTCGTGATGTGGCTTCAAGAGCTGCTAAAGAACGATGTGATGCAGGTTATGGCGTAAATGCTACAGGAGAGGCTGTTTACCTTGACTTTGCTGCGGCCATAGAACGCTATGGAAAAGAGCAAGCGAAAATACATGGTATCGATAATCCTTCACAAGAAAAAATTACCGAGTTAGGCGAAGGTATTGTGGAGGCCAAATATGGAAACCTCTTCCAGATGTACGAAAAGATCGTTGATGACAATCCTTATAAAACACCAATGATGATTTATCCAGCAGTACATTATACTATGGGAGGTGTTTGGGTAGATTATAACCTAATGACAACTGTTCCAGGGTTATATTGTATTGGGGAAGCTAATTTCTCTGACCATGGAGCTAACCGATTAGGAGCCTCAGCATTGATGCAAGGTCTTGCAGATGGCTATTTTGTTTTACCTTATACCATAGGTGATTATTTGTCAGATGATATTAGAACTGGACCTATTTCTACTGAAACAGCCGAGTTTGAAGCGGCTGAAAAAGAAGTACAGGACCGAATAAACTTCTTTATAAATAACCAAGGGAGCAAATCGGTTGATTATTTCCATAAACGTTTAGGAAACATTATGTGGAACAAGGTTGGGATGTCACGAAATGCAGAAGGTCTAAATGAAGCCTTGACCGAAATAAAAGCTTTACGTGAAGAGTTTTGGAAAGAGGTTAAAGTTCCTGGGGATGCTAATGAGATGAATCCAGAACTTGAAAAAGCTGGACGCGTAGCCGATTTTCTAGAGCTGGGAGAGTTATTTGCTAAAGATGCTTTAATGCGTGAAGAGTCATGTGGAGGGCATTTTAGAGAAGAATCTGCTGAAGAAGACGGACCGCAAAAAGGAGAAGCAAAACGTAACGATGAGGACTATTCATTTGTTGCGGCTTGGGAGTATAAAGGCGAACCAGCAGAAGCAATATTGCACAAAGAGGAATTAGAGTTTAATGACATTGAATTGAAACAACGTTCGTATAAATAAGATTGACACTATGAATTTAACGCTTAAGATTTGGAGGCAAAAAAATAATAAGACCAAAGGTCAGATGGTAGATTATAAGGTTACTGATATTTCTGAACATATGTCTTTTTTAGAAATGTTGGATGTTCTTAATGAACAACTTGTTGCTTCAGGAGATGACCCCATTGCTTTTGACCATGATTGTAGAGAAGGTATTTGTGGGATGTGTTCTCTTTATATCAATGGCGAGGCACATGGTCCTGACCGTGGAATAACAACTTGCCAATTACACATGCGTATGTTTAATGATGGTGATACTATTTATATAGAACCATTTAGAGCTAAGGCTTTTCCTGTAATAAAGGATTTGGTGGTTGATAGAAGTGCTTTTGATCGCATTCAACATGCTGGAGGGTACATATCTGTAAATACCTCTGGAAATACTCAGGATGCTAATGCCACGCCTATTTCTAAACATGCAGCCGATGAGGCTATGGATGCTGCTACCTGTATTGGGTGTGGTGCTTGTGTGGCAACCTGCAAGAATTCATCAGCTATGCTCTTTGTTGGAGCAAAAGTCTCCCAATACGCCCTCCTACCGCAAGGTCAGGTAGAAGCGGCCGATAGGGTTAGAAATATGGTTGAGCAAATGGATTTGGAAGGTTTTGGTAATTGTACAAATACTGGAGCTTGTGAAATAGAATGTCCTAAAGGGATATCGTTAGAAACCATTGCTAGAATGAATAGAGAGTTGATGAAAGCTAGTTTTTAAGAATATTGAATAAGAAATTTGTTAAATCCTAAGTAGTACTTAGGATTTTTTTTGCAACAATAAATAATTGTATTCGTCTTTCCTTAAAATAAACACACTTACCAAATATGAAAGCGATTATTACCATGCTGTGTATAGCAATGATGTTAAGTTGCCAAAAAAAGGAACAACAAGAGCAGATTCAATATACCATTTCACCATTTAGATTGAATGAAGTACCAATGTTGCATGTGAATCTAAAATTTGATGCAATAGATAAAGATGAAGAAACAAAACTTTTATTTTTAAACGATTCATGGGGTGAAAAAGAATTGCACAACGTCATTGAAAATATCAGTCCGGTTGATGAACGATTTGTGATTGAAATGAATAAGGACAGTGGTTGGGTAGTTGTAAAACACCCAAAAAATAGTAAAAGCATTGAAATCAATTATACGATAAAACAGGATTTTGAAGGTGAGCTAACTTCAAAGAAAATGTATAGACCAATAATTCAAGAAGATTATTTTCATATTTTTTCTCATAGTTTTTTTATGCTCCCTTTGGATTATATTCGTGCAGGTGATCAAAAATTCAATGTTACTATTGCATGGAAAAACTTTCCTGAAAACTATAGAATAGTCAATACATTTGGTCATGGGGATCGTTCTCAAAGCATCAGTAATACTTCAGAGGAAGAATTTATGTCCAGTGTTTTCTTAGGAGGAGATTATCGTTCGTACACCATACCTATTCAGAATAATGAAGTTGTTTTTTCTTTAAGAGATCGATGGACCGCTTTTGAAGATTCAACATTAGTAACGATACTAAATAAAACGATAACAGCACAACGTGATTTTTGGAATGACCATTCACAGCCATACTTTTCAGTAAACTTAACGCCTACTGCAGAAATACATGGTAGTAGCTTTCAAGGCACTGGACTTAACAATGCTTTTAATTGTTCTGCTTCAAACAACGACAATCTAGAACTTGATGGGCTCATATATTTGTTCAATCACGAATTACAACACAATTGGATTGGACATGTTATTAAGAATAAGGATGAAGAGAAACAATATTGGTTTAGTGAAGGCTTTACAGATTATTTCACTTTCAAAAATATTGCAAAGTATAAATTAAATGGTCTTGATGAAGACTATCTTATTGATGAACTCAATTCAATAATAAAAGCGTTATATACTTCACCAGTAAAAGAAGCTCCGAATAACGCCATTAATTATGAAAACTTTTGGAGTAGCAGAGATTATGAGAAACTACCTTATAGGAGAGGTGCATTGTTTGCCTTTTATTTAGATCATAAAATTAGAAAGGATAGTAAAGAAGAAGCATCCTTAGATAATTTGATGTTAGCGATTAAGGAAGATGCATTAGCCGGACAAAAATTAGATCATATTTATTTTGTAGAAAAGGCAAATAGTTACTTAGATCAAGACTTCACCCCTTTTTTTAAAGCCCATATTGAGGACGGTAATCTTATGGATCTTAAATCCATTTTCAATGAATTTGGGTTGGAATATGAAACGAGGGCTGAGGTGTTTGATCAAGGATTTGAAATTGACAAAACAACTAATAAAGTAGCTGTAATAGACCAATCATCTAATGTTTATTTGGCTGGTTTACGTCAAGGCGATCAACTTAATGGCTGGAGCATCTATTATGGTCAACCTGATGTTAAAGCAGAAGTGTATGTTAGTAAAAATGGTAAAGAGACGAAGTTGTCTTATTATCCATCAAAAGTGATTGAACTCCCTCAGATAATTAACAACGCTAACAATAAGCAAAAGCTAAGATCTCATGAATAGGATTATTTAACTTTTTACTCCTCTGTGAATGCTGAGGATTGTTTATATTTGAATAATCCCTTTAAAATGAATAGCAAAAAATTACTTTTATCGCTAGTTTTTTTGCATGCCCTTATATTAGGTATTGCGCAAAGCGAAGTCACGATCAATCAGGAGGCCTTATTAGAAAACCTTAAAATATTATCGGCAGATGATATGGAAGGTAGGTTGGTGGGCACCAAAGGTTCAGCTAAAGCACGTCAATTTGTTATTGAGAAGTTTAAAGCCTTGAATGTGAAAACTATAAATGGCAATTTTGAACAGGACTTCTCCTTTAAGCACGACAGCAAAGAATATAAAGCAAAAAATGTGCTTGGAATGGTGAAAGGCACAAAATACCCCAATACCTATATTGTTGTCTCTGCACATTATGACCATGAAGGCATTAAAAATGGGGTGATCTACAATGGTGCGGATGATGATGCTTCAGGAACTAGTGCCTTGATTGCATTTGCCGAATATCTACAAAAGAATCCCCCAAAACATTCTGTGATTCTAGCGGCATTTGATGCCGAAGAATTTGGGTTGTTGGGAGCAGAGCACTTTGTTAAAAGTGATATGATAAATATCAAAAAGGTGATCGCCAATGTGAATATGGACATGATAAGTCGGAGCGATATCAATACCCTTTGGGTTGTTGGACCGCGTTATTATAAACATTTAAAAGCCGTAATTCCGAACGCAAGTGACGCTTCCAATTTTAGAGTTAAAATTGGTCATGAAGGCTTAGATGATAAGGCCGATTGGACAAATTCATCCGATCATGCTCCTTTTCATGACAAGAATATTCCGTTTTTATTTTTTACAGTTGATGATCATAAAGACTACCATAAGCCTACAGATGATTTTGAGAATATTCAACCTGATTTTTACATTAAATCGGTTAAAACAATAATCTCAGTATTTGAAAAGATCGATGACTTTTCTCTATGATGTTGGAAGGTAATAAGTTTCTATCTTTACAAGATGGACTTTAGCTCAAAACTTCCCAACCTAGAAACTACAATATTCACTGTAATGAGTGCATTGGCAAATCAGTACAATGCTTTAAACCTCTCACAAGGGTTTCCAAATTTTGACAGTGACCCTAAATTGATCAATTTAGTCACTAAAGCGATGCAATCGGGATTCAATCAATACGCTCCCATGCTTGGCAATCCAGCTTTGAGAAAAGGTATTTCACAAAAAATGGAATCTCTATATGGTGTAACCTATAATCCAGATTCTGAAATTGTGATTACCGTTGGTGCTTCACAGGCTATTTTTTCAATCATTTGTGCATTTGTAAAACCTGATGATGAGGTGATTATTTTTAGACCAGCTTACGACTGTTATGAACCTGCCATAGAACTTAATGGCGGCAAAGCCATATCAGTACAAATGAAACATCCCAAATATTCAATAGATTGGAAAGAGGTAGAACAGAAGATCAATGCTGCAACACGCATGATAATTATTAACTCACCTCATAATCCATCAGGTCAGATCTTTTCTAAGCAAGATATGTTAGAATTAGAACGATTGACCGAAGGTACAGACATTTTAGTGTTGAGTGATGAGGTTTATGAGCATATTATTTTTGATAATGAACAACATCAAAGCGCATGTCTTTTTAAAGGATTGCGGTCTCGAAGTTTTATTACGGCTTCATTTGGTAAGACCTTTCACAATACAGGATGGAAAACAGGTTACTGTTGTGCTCCAAGGGAACTTTTAGAAGAGGTTTTGAAGGTTCATCAGTTTAGTGTTTTTAGTGTGAATCATCCAATGCAAGCTGCCTTAAGTGAGTACATAAAAACACCTAAAAACTACTTACATCTTAGTTCTTTTTATCAGGAAAAAAGAGATCTATTTTTGAGTTTGATTAAAGATTCACGCTTTAAAACTTTGCCTTCAAAAGGAACATACTTTCAAGTTTTGGATTATTCTGAAATCTCAAAGGAGAATGATATTAAGTTTGCTAAGAGAATGACAGTGGAAAATAAGTTAGCGTCTATCCCAATGTCAGTTTTTAATGAGAATAAAGAAGATTATAAAGTACTACGATTTTGTTTTGCCAAGACAGATGAAACTTTAAAACGAGCAGCAGATATAATTAATGCGATTTAATCAATTTTGGCAATAAAAAGACCTTTTTTATCAAAAAATAGCCAAAAACGCTTAAAATAAGCTGTAAAATGATCAAAAACGGGAAAATATGATTTTTTATGAATTTGATTAAAATTCGAATTTCATCAACCAATCAGTTTGTTTGTCCTTACCTAAGTAGTAAGGATGTTCACCAAATTTTTTAAATCCATGACGTTCATAAAAGCGTATGGCATCTGTATTGTTTTCCCAAACACCAAGCCATAGAAAGTCCACTTTTTTTGCTAGGCAAATGGATTTGATTTTGTTCAAAATCTTGTTGCCATATCCTTGACCTATAAACTCTGGGAGAACATAAATGCGTTCAAGTTCAATTGAAGGGCTTTCAAACTGTTCATTTTG
This sequence comes from uncultured Flavobacteriaceae bacterium, assembly GCA_964479055.1. Classification (GTDB taxonomy): domain Bacteria; phylum Bacteroidota; class Bacteroidia; order Flavobacteriales; family Flavobacteriaceae; genus CAYZKX01. The sequence continues at coordinate 5,249 of CAYZKX010000021.1, read as the reverse complement.
AGCTTCATTCTCATTAAGTTTAACGTACGCTATCAATATGTTTTCATGATAAATGAAATAGAATAAACAATTAGAATTCAACAACTGTCTCGTAATAGAAGTTTCACTAAAGGCATCGTTGATATAGGTATAAAAATCTTTGGGATCATTTGCACTTTCAAAGGCAGCTATAAAAGTGTCTTTTGATATTTTGATCAAGAGGTCGAGATCCTTAAGCTCACATCTTTTAAAAACAAGACTCACAATAGTTGTAAATTAGTTATTTTTGAACCTATGCAAGATAACCTGAAATTAGCAATAATTCAATCGGATTTAACTTGGGAAAATCCTGAGCAAAACCTTGAGAATTTTACGTCTAAAATCGATTCCATTACTGGTGAACCAGATCTGGTTGTATTACCTGAGATGTTTAGTTCTGGATTCACTATGACACCTCAAAATGTTGCAGAATCTATGGATGGTAAGGCGGTAAATTGGATGATCAAAATGGCTGCAAAAACGCATGCTGCTATTTGTGGAAGTTTGGTCATCAAAGAGAACAACCATTACTTTAATCGTTTTATTTTAGCCGAACCTAATGGTACCACTCACAGTTATGATAAACGCCATACGTTTACTTTGGCAGGTGAAGACAAAGTATATCAAGCTGGAACTAACAAAGTTATTATCCACTATAAAGGGTGGAAAATTTGCCCTTTGGTTTGTTATGATTTAAGATTTCCAGTATGGGCAAGAAATGTTGAAGATTACGATCTTTTGATTTTTGTTGCCAACTGGCCAAAACCAAGAATAGTAGCTTGGAATACCCTTTTGAAAGCCAGAGCTATTGAAAATATGTGCTATTGTGCAGGTGTGAATCGTGTTGGTTTGGATGCTAATAATTATGCGTATTCAGGTCACTCTGCTATTTATGATGGTCTAGGAGAAAAATTGACGAATCTAATCGAAGAACAGGAAGGTATTGATGTAGTTCAATTGAACAAAGCACATCTGTCAACAATACGCTCTAAATTGAAATTTTTGGACGATAAGGATCACTTTAGTCTTCAAGTGTAAAGGTGAGAATCTCATCATAAAATGAACGCGCCTCATAAGGTTCTGACATATAACTTACACGTTCTGGACTCCTTTTCTCCAAGTAATTTCCTGGATCGTATTTCCCATTGCCATTAGTGTCATAGATTACTCGAATGTAATATACACCAGGGGATAGATATCTAAAGTCAATGGGCTCGTCCTTAGTACTTATTTGCTCAAATTTTACAACACCATTTTGATCTACCAATTGGGCAACAACGGGATAGGTTGCATTTTGGAGGTTTAAACGTAAATTGCCAAAATCAGAGTATTCCCTTGTATTTAAATTGAAGTTGAGGGTGTCATTAACGGCACCAAAAAAGTCGGTGAAAGCCTCAGGGAGCATCTCAAAACGATAGGTGTTGTTTTCGGTTTTATCAAACAGAAAGGAGATCTTGTTATTAAAAGAATCATAGTCAATATCAAAATCCACCGGCAATGAATCTTTATCGAGCAAGGAGATCTTAGATTCATCGAAAGCGTCAATAGGAATATTTGGTTCTAAGGTAAAGTCTTCAGTAAACAATAATTGGTTACGTTGAACGGCCTTTAGAATTAGCGAATCAGATTCCAAGTCTTTAAGTCTCACAGTTAAGGTGTCAATGTAATCTTCATTTATAACTTCAAAGAGCAATGAGTCTGCTTCAATTTTAGGTTTGTACCAAAAATATATGGTATCCTTTTCAAGATCCTTTGTTAATTTTTGCGCATACGCTTGTGGTTTATCTGATAGCAGCCTCAGTTTCATTTCATCATGGGTGCCTTCATATCCAAATGCAATTTTTTGACCAGATATTAATTGCGGTCTACTCGCTTTAAAATCGAGTACTTCTTTAAATAGATTAATACCATAGATCGTATCGGTTGGAATAGTTACAGGATTGCTTATGAAACCTATTTTATCGCTTTTGGGTTCGTAAGTGTAATTGCCATTCTCATCTTTTAATGCCAACATCAAGTAGGTTCCTGCCTTTATATTCTCAAGAGTAAAAGTTGTTGTACTATCTAAAGTGTTGGTTATATATTTTGGTTTTTGCTTATAGATTATAGAGTCAGTGAATGATGAATCTATGTCATATAACATGACAGTTATAAATTCGTCTGTCTCACGCTCCAAGGCGTCAGTGACATATCCCGAGACCGATAAGGAATCTATATATTCACCTGTTGAAAAAATATAACGGTAAAAAGGATAAGGATTTTCTTCGTTGTTATCTACTATACTTTCACCAAAGTTAAAGGCATAGGTCGTATTGGCTAAAAGTGTGTCGGTAATTTTAATAGTGATTTCTTTACTTGCTGATCCAATTGGCGATATTTCAGGTTCAGGATCCATAGGTGGTGAAATAATCAAGTTTTTTTGAAGATTCTTGATCTTTACATATTCATCAAACGAAATTTTTATTTCGGTTTCATTAAAATTTGTACTGAAATTCTCTGGAGATGACCGCGTAATTTCAGGAGGTGTAATGTCCTTAGGCCCGCCAGCAGGCCTACCTCTATTTGCGCAATTAACCAAAAGGAATAGACATGTGACTAGTAGGCTGTATGTGAGGAAACGTTTAATGTTCAATCCAAATATTGTTTTCACAAAAGTAACATAAATAGAGGAACGTAAAATTTAATCGGCAATTGCCATTGTGGCCACACTAATTTTGATATTGGGAATACTTTGAAGTTTTGAAGCACAAGCCTCTATTGTTGCACCAGTGGTAATGATATCATCAACAAGTAAAAGGTGTTTGCCATGCAATCCAGATGTGTTTTTAAGATTAAAAACTTCCTCATTAGCAGACCATCTTGCGAATCGCTTTTTGAAAACCTGTGTTGCGGTTGACGATGTTTTAATTAATACATCTTCAGCATATGTCGCATTGAGATATGCTGCAATCTCTTGCCCAAATTTGGAAACTTGATTAAATCCTCTTTTTCTAAGTTTCTTTTTATGTAAGGGCACTGGAATAACATAATCAATTTTATCATAATCACCAGTGGCATCAAGGTCATGTCCCATCCATTTACCTAAAGATCGAGATATACCTTCCTGACCTCTATATTTTAGATTGTGCAAAAGCTGTTGAACCAGGCCTTTTTTATGAAAACGGAAAAGCGCAGTTGCACGTTCAATTTTTACACGTCCATAAAATACCTTTTCTACTGGGTTTTCCAGTTTTAAATGGTAATTGGTAACGGGCAATTCATGTCGACATGAGGTGCATATATCTACCTCATTATCAGATAATATGTGACGGCAACCAAAACACAGTTTCGGAAAAAACAAGTTCAACAAATTTTTTACCACTTTATCGATTAAAATTATTTGACACAAACTTAATACATATTTTCGCACCTAATTAATTAACCCATTCCTGAATAGTTTCAAAATGATAGTTAATCCTCAAGAATTTAACTACAGACTGACTATAGGGACATTATTAGCAGCAATTGCTTTTTTAGTTGTTTACGGTTTCTCAAAATATGATACTGTTAATACAGAGAATGAATTTTTGAGACACGAAAAAAAACTCCTACAAAGTGAACTTAGTGAAATTGTAAATAAATACGATGAGTTAGGTTTAGAAACAAATTCCCTCAAATCACAAATTGACAACGAACGACAAAAAATTGAAGTTGCACAAGATTCGCTTGAACTGTTAAAAGCAGACGTGGCTTTAATACCACAGTTTAGGGAAGAGATAAAGTTCCTATCAAGGCAAAATGAAGAAAGAGATCCTGAAAAATTTCTTCAGGAGATTGCTACATTGACTTCAGAAAAAGAAGAGCGCGAATTTCGTATTGCCACCTTGAATTCTGAACTCCATTCCGTACAGTCAAATAACCTGCGTTTAGAAGCCATCATTGCCAATGCAAAATTGGTGTATGCCAATTCCTTTGAAGCAAATGCTTATAGAATAAAGAACTCGGGTGACAAATTGGAAACTAATAAAGCAAAACATGCTGAGCTGTTTGAAGTGTGTTTCGTGCTTGGAGAAAATCCAATTGCCGATGCAGGACAGAGAGAACTTTATGTTCAAATTTTGGGACCGGATAACAATGTAGTTGCCGATAAAGGTGCGGTTTCGTTTGGTGATTTCTCTCTTATATACAGTTCAAAACTCCATGTGAATTATACGAATCAGGCAGAGGAGATTTGTATACCGATTGAAAATTCAGCCGCCTTTAAAAAAGGCACTTACTATGTGAGTATTTTTGAAAATGAACGCAGTTTAGGACGCACTCAATTAGACCTATATTAATTCGATAAATAAATTTTAGAGAACCGCTCCATTTGTTTGGAGCGGTTTTTTATTTTTGCAGCATGACACAACCCGATGACCAATTTAAAAAAGTGATTTCCCATGCCAAAGAGTATGGTTATATATTTCAAAGTAGTGAGATCTATGACGGCCTAAGTGCGGTTTACGATTATGCACAAAATGGTGTTGAGCTTAAAAACAATATAAGAGACTATTGGTGGAAGGCCATGGTGCATATGCATGACAACATTGTTGGGATAGATGCTGCTATTTTTATGCACCCAACTACATGGAAGGCTTCGGGTCATGTGGATGCCTTTAATGATCCGCTAATTGATAATAAGGACTCCAAAAAAAGGTATCGTGCAGATGTGTTGGTGGAAGATTATGTGGCCAAACTAGAAGCCAAAATTGAAAAGGAAGTTAAGAAAGCTGCAAAACGATTTGGTGATGCCTTTGATGAGGAACAATTTGTATCTACAAACCCTAGAGTATTACAATACAAAGAGAAAGGAGATACAATTCTCAAACGTTTAGCAAGATCATTGGAAAATGAAGACCTGGCTGATGTAAAAGCGCTTATTGAAGAATTGGAAATTGCCGATCCACTTTCAGGTAGTAAGAATTGGACTGACGTCAAACAGTTCAATTTAATGTTTGGAACCAAATTAGGAGCGAGTGCCGATTCGGCCATGGATCTATATCTCCGTCCAGAAACAGCTCAAGGGATATTTGTTAACTTTTTGAATGTTCAAAAAACAGGAAGAATGAAGATCCCATTTGGAATTGCCCAAACGGGAAAAGCCTTTAGAAATGAAATTGTGGCGCGACAATTTATTTTTAGAATGCGTGAATTTGAACAAATGGAAATGCAATTCTTTATAAAACCTGGCACACAAAAAGAATGGTATGAAC
>CAYZKX010000020.1:0-16637 GCA_964479055.1 uncultured Flavobacteriaceae bacterium | reverse complement strand
GAAGCATCAATGGTTTCTTTTCCTGAAATCTCAGCTTCAGTTATTGTACTGATGATCCCATCTTTAATTCCTACATTTCTGATGGCATCAAAACTGGTTTCAGGGTCCATAACACGACCGTTTAAAATGACAACATCGTAACTCGTGGTCGTATCAGTTTGAGTACAAGACATAAAGATGATTAAAATTAGTGCTAGGTAAATTGATTTTTTCATATTAAATACTTTACAAATTTTTCATTTAATTCCTACCTACCACGGTAATTTAATAACAGGAACAATCTGGAAAAAAATTCCCCAATCTGGTCCTACAATATCAGGTCTCGTTACAAAATACTGGCCTTGTAATGAAAATTTCCATGGCATTTTTCCAAGTACAGCAGTTTTTGAAAACCCAAGATTGAGTGGCATGCTAAAGTCAATATCTTGGCCTTGGACATAATTGGCCGATTGAATCGGGCTTCCTCCAATTTGCCAACCATTACCTACGGAAAACCAATAAAACAATTGTAAGGTGCCCAAATTAACACGTTCTTGATCTGCATCGATATTGCCTATGCCCCACCAATGCTGCCATAAAGCACCTATAACTCCCCATTCCTTTAATAAACCTGCTAAAGCCGCTGGTCCAATTTGAAATTGATCTTTACCAATTACAGAACTACTTGCCGTAGGAAAAAACATTGTAGGCCCAAATCCCCATAAAAACCCTTTTTCTGTGCTTTTACCATACATAGCCATTAATCCTATATCTCCAAATCCCGAAGTTGAATCCCATTCGCCATTAACATCAATTTTAGGTGCACCTTGAATAGGAAAACTCGGTCTAACACTTAAATTGCCACCCCAAATCTTGAAAGGTAGTGTTGGCATAAAAATAAGACTAGAGGTATTTTGATCAGAGGCCCCTGAAAGTGATCCACCCCATTGCGCATAGGTGCCCTGGAAGGTGAAATTAGCTAAGGCTCCTACTGGGTTAGATAATTCTCTTGCTATATCATCAGCAGAGGTCGTGTCATCTTGAGCCACAACAAATTGTGTCAAGAAGAAAAAAATGGTAAAAATCAAAAATCTAGTTGCTGAATTTCGCATCAATTAATGGAAATTAAATTTATGGATATTTATTTCATCAATTTCTCGAACTTTTCCAACTCTTTACGTAAATTTTCATCAAACTGCATATCCACTTTGTTCGCCTGTTCAATTAGCTCACTATATTCAACCTGCATACTTCCACTTACCGGACCCTCAGAGTGATCTAAAATACCACTCATAAAGGACATTTTAAATAGGATAGTAGCTGGCAAATTAATTACCTCGGCCAAAGTTCTACCTGTTGAAACATATGCTCCTTCATAACCATCTATAAGTTTGGCTATAATCTCTGCTTGAGCTTGAGCTTTTTCGTTAGCATTTTTAGCCTTTTCATTAACTTCTTCTTTAGTTTTTAGTGCAGCTAAAACTTTCTGAGTTCTGGCTTCTGCTTGATTATACATATCCATCCAAAAAGTAAACTTGGCGTCAGCCTGCTCTTGAGAATATGATTCTTTTGGGTTCATTAAAACATTGAAATCTTGAATTTCAGTATAACCGTCTGCAGTTAGCTTAACTGAATACTTACCAGGTGGTGCGATTGGAATAACTGTAGTTGCCGGCCTACCAGGGACGCGACTTATACCATTAATTCTAAAATCCCAAACAAATTTATTCAAGCCTGTATTAAAGTCACCATCTGATCCACTATTGAGTAACATCTCCTCTTTGGTGTAATTTCTTATTTCATTTCCATCCTTATCTAAAATTGCAATGCCAATATCATTTGGATCATTCTTTAACTTAAAATAGAATACTGCACCTAAAGATTTAGGATCACCAGCATCTAGGAACTTTCGTTTACGTTCTCCATTAATCTGTTTGAATGAAAGTTCATAAAACGTCAGTCCCGGACGCATATTCTGGACAAAATAGTTCTTTTTCATTCCTGGATCTCCTCCTGGAAAATAATCCATCCACCAATTATAACCAAAACGTGTATGATCTGAAACTGGGAATAAATGAACCGCTTTAGCAGTTACTTCTTCACTTGCTTCTCTGATTGGTGTAATATCATCCATAATCCAAAATCCACGCCCATTCGTAGCAATTACTAAGTCAACATCCTTGATCTTAATATCTACAACTGGAACCGAAGGAAGATTGGCTTTTAGTTTTTCCCAAGACTGGCCATCGTTTAGAGAATAATATACTCCTGTTTCTGTGCCTGCAAATAATAATCCTTTTCTAACCTTATCTTCTCTAATGGTTCTTGTTATTTGATCTTGAGGAAAGTTCATTGACAGATTCGTCCATGTTTTACCATAATCTGTTGTTTTAAAGATGTAGGGTTTATAATCGTCATACGTATTGAAGTTAGAAAAAACCACATAAGCAGTGGCAGCATCATGCGGTGATGGTTCTATTTCATAAACTTGGGAAAATTCCGGCAATCCCGGATCTGTGATTGTTATATCTTCCCAATCGCCACCACCATTCCTAGTAATGTAAATTTTACCATCATCCGAACCAGACCATATAACACCTTGTTGTAATGGTGATTCATCCAATCGCTTAATGGTACTATAAATTTCCTGACCAAAATATTCTGATAACCATGGTGTACCTGTTATTTTTAATCTATCCTTCATATTATTGGTCAGATCTGGACTTATAACTTCCCAATTGAGGCCTTCATCTGTAGATTTGAAAACTACATTCCCACCAACATAAAGTGTCTTTCCATCATGAGGTGATAAGAAATACGCCAAATCCCAATTAAATCGATATTTAAGATCATAGCCATTGAGACCAAATAATGGTGACGGCCAAACAGATCGAACTTCGTTCTGACCAGTCGCTATATTATTAACTGTAAACGGAGCTCCACTTCCCATTGGAGCGCCACCAGAAATATTGTACACAATATTAGGGTCATGAGGATTTGGAATCACACTACTTATCTCGCCATTCCCAATTAAAGTAGTTTCATGCCCTGAAATTCCACCCCATCTTGAAGCACTAGGTACTTTGTAAGCTAATACATCCTGCCCGCTGCCATATAGATTATAAGGGAAATCATTATCAACATTTACACGGTAAAATTGCACATTCTTTTGAGTGAAGTTTGTCGACCATGTATTGCCACCAGTCATACTAACCATTACACCTCCATCATGTAAAGCAATCATACGATCTGAGTCTTTAGGACATATCCAGATATCGTGAAAATCATCTTTGGTACCAGGTTCAAGTATCCAGTTCTTACCTCCATCCGTGGATTTAAAGATTCTATTATTTGGAGACCATAAATGATTAGCATCATGTGGACTGGCATAGATATGACTGTAATAAAATGGTCTGCCAATTATTTGAAAGAAGTCAGTGACAAATTCCCAATTATCACCTAAATCATTTGACATATATAATCCTGGCTTGGTTTCCGAGTCAACTAAAGCATAAACTTTCGAAGCATTAGCTGCAGACATCGTCAACCCAGTCCGTCCACGACCACCATCAGGAAGGCCATTAGCATAAGTTATTTCCTCCCAAGTATCACCACCATCAATTGACTTGTAGATTCCAGAATCTGGACCACCTGTTTTAGGTCCCCAGGCCTTACGTTCAAATTCCCATATGGAAGCAAAAAGTTCGTTAGGATTAGAAGGATTCAACACTAAGTCAATTGCACCGGCTTTATCACTTTTAAAAAGTACCTGTTCCCAATTTTTACCGCCATCTCTAGTTCGGTAGATACCTCGCTCAGGATTTGGTCCAAATGCATGTCCAAATGCCGCCACATAGACAATATCTGGGTTGGAAGGATGAATACGCACCTGTGAAATATGGTGAGTGTCTTTAAGTCCAACGTTTACCCATGTTTCTCCTCCATCAATAGATTTATAAACTCCGTCTCCCCAACTCACATTATTGCGCATTTGAGGTTCTCCGGTCCCAACATACATGATATCTGGGTTAGATTCAGAAATTTCCATTGCCCCAATATTTCCTGATCCAAAATCACTATCACCAACAGGAATCCAATATTGTCCGGCATCTTCAGTTTTCCAGAGGCCGTTACTGGCTCCATGATAAAAAGTATATGGTTTTGTAGGATGCCCTATTCCAACAGATCCTCTATTGCCCATCATAGGGCCAACAAAACGCCATGTTAATGCATCAAATTTTTCAGGTCTTGTGTTTTGACTGTAAACTTGAAATAAAAAAAATGAGAGAGTTAAGAGAATTATCTCTTTAGATATAGTTTTCATGTTCAGTTGATTAATTAAGTGAATGTGAAATTACAAATTTTATTAGAAATTGATTTGATAGTCAATTGTCAAATAAAAAACGATACCCCCAAAAAAGGCCCCAATACACGTACTGTGGTATCTAAACCGTCATCAATACGTTTATACCTGAAACTTCTAAACCCTGCATTAATGGTCATAAAATCAAGAACCTTGAACACATTAGTGTAAATCAGATCATGTGTAAATTCTGAAGAGTCTCCAATTCCAAATCCACCTACACTTAAACTCGCATTTAGAAGTACTTTTTTAGTGAGTAGAATATTGGTTTTTACGCCCACCATGAGGTCCCACCATGACAGTGGTTGATTAATGCTTTGGGTAATGGTCCCGAGATCGCCAAGATCAATTTCTAAATCTATAGTAACGTCATTGACCCAGTTTTTAGCACCAATAGACCCTTCAATTGACCAGCCTTTAGCGATATCTTCTTCTTCAGAAACAAACGTACTATAAATGACGTAACCGCCTCTTAAGTCAATAATATTCTGTTTTATGCCTAATTCAATAGTTACTTGCCCTTGCTGTTCATCAGTGCCTAAAGTGGCAAAAGTACCATCAATACTCAATGAAAATCTTTTATACCTCACCGTTGAAACAAACTGAAAACCGGCATTTGTTATTGAAGCTAAGTCATTAAATGATTGTCTAATTTTTTCGCCACCTACATCTGTTGATTGCGCAGCCAACAATGCATATGGTGTAAAGCTTATACTCCAATCTTTTTGTTTAGAATCATTAAAATTCAATGCTGTTACTTGGGCGTAAGAATTAAAATTAACAGCAATTACACATACAATTATTAGCCTTATTATTATCATTTTAAACGATGGTTAAAGCTAAATGTACAAAAAAAGAAGTTATTGTTTTACAACTATACCGCTACAAAACAAACCTATAGGTAGCTTTTATTAAAAAGGTGTTTTCTGGTTTTTGGCTTAGCAATTGATTGTCAATAATCTCGCCAAAACTATTGTCTACATCTCCTAAACCAGTTATACCCTGTGACCACACTAAAAATATTTCTGATCCTGGAATATACTCCCAACGTACAACGAGGTTAGATCTAAATTGTACAAAAGCAAAATCAGGATCGCCAAACGAATAATCAGTTATACCATCGGTATTTTCATCTACCATATACACCCCATCTTCCAAACCAATCTGATTATCGTTATACCAGGTGACGCGGTCGTTTAGGTCTGCAGCTATGGGATTATTTACATAATTGAAGCTGTTATATTTGGCTTTAAAAATAAACGGTTCACCATAGTACTGAATGGTCAAATTAGGGTTAATGTTATAGTTAACTCGGAGGGTCGTACTTAGTGTTTCATTATCAATTTCACCCATTATATAGCGTGGCGTACCGTTAAAATCTTTTTCGGTCACATACTGTGTTTTATTAGGGTTATCGCGATACTCGGTAACCAGGGATAAACTCAGTGAATTTAATGGTTGATAGAACAAGCGCAACACATAGCGTTGAAATGAAAAATTATCCTGCTGTGCTTGTGAATTCACATAGCCCAAATGCATACTAAACTTTTTACGACTATCTGTTCCTGAGAAAATAAAGAAAAAGTTCTCGTCATTCCATCGCCAACGCGGGCCACCTCGTAATACGGTATTACTAAAGATTCGTGGTTTATGGCCAAAACCGCCCTCAGTCCACCAGTTGTTCTTCCAGTTCAAATAGGCATTCAACTCATATTGAATTCTGTTATAATTACCTTCATAATCAAATTGGGTAAATTGATTAAGGCCAATATTGGCTTGTCGGTACCAAGACGTAGATTTGTTAAACAAGCGTCTCACATTGGCATATTGAGTTATGATATCTGCCTGACGTAAAAATCCTATATCATTGAGTTCTAACTCTGGGCTTTTCCAATGTCCACCAACATTATAACGCCAATTTCCTCCAGCACCTTTACCAATTTCAAATCGGCCTCCAGTTCCCGTTAGTGATGTACGGGTAGTATCGACCTCTACATGATCGGCATCTGTGCGTTGAAATAGGTGGGTAAGTGACGTTTGTGTTCTTGCGATGGATTCAGCACTTCCACTTACGTGACTCATTTGAAAATTGCCTTCAATATAGTACTTACGTTCCTTCCAATTGTGTTGAAAATCAAGTCCTCCAGAATAAGCTTTCGATCTTAGGAAATCCAAGTTGCCTTCAATTTTTCTATTGGTAGCTGTAAAGATGCCTCCTATAAATGAATTGCGATTATTAAAGTCTTTTTGAACCCGGGTCACCAAATAATTGGTTAATGGCTCCACTAATTCCTCACGTTCTTCGCCAACTTCATCCAGACCATCTAAAACATCCTGGCGTTCATCTAATTTGACCTCACCATATTCTTTGGCAGTAACACTTTCTAACACACCAATGGCCCAACCCTCCTTTGTTTTACCACTAAATTTTGCAGCGCCTATAATGGTGGTGAAATCTGGAATGTCTTCATATTCTCCCAAACTGCGATCGGCAGTTGTAAATCCTTGTGGTGCACGACCAATACGGCGTGAAAAGAATAAATTGTCTGCACCACCACCTATCCTAAAATCAAATACATTTTTATTCTCAACAAAAAACGGACGTCGTTCCTGAAAGAAGATCTCAAAACCGTCAAGAGCTATAGCTCCCGGATCGGCATCTACCTGCCCAAAATCTGGATTAATAGTGAGGTCTAAGGTCAAATCATTGGTGATTCCAATTTTTGCATCTAAGCCCCCAGTAAGTTTGGTGTCACTTCCATCTCTAAACGGATTTCCTTCTTGAGCTTCGTAAGTATCTAATTGCGCCACTGTGTATGGTTGGATCTCCAGTTGTTTTTGTGGCTTCAATCCTATCAAACCATGTAACTCCCCAAATTCACTTACCCATCCTGGTATATTAGCGGGTAAGGGTTGCCATGTAGAGCGTTCTTCATTTCTAAAATAGCGACGGGTTGATTGTAGCCCCCAAACCTGCTCTTGTTCATTACCAAATCGCAATTGACTTAATGGTATACGCATCTCGGCCGACCAACCATCATCATCTACTTTGGTACTTAAATACCAAATGGGATTCCAACTGTCATCAAAATTGCCATTGTTAGAAACAAATTCATCACCTTTTACTCCTGATACTGAGGCGGTGAATGAAAAAGCGGTACGATCATCATTATAACTGTCAATATTGATCTCTACCCAATCCCCTGGAAAATCATCACGTCTTCCCATGCGTCTTTCAATGGTGGCTGGATCTGCTTGATAACATTTAAATGCCACGTACAAATTCTTGTCGTCATATATGATCTTCATTTTGGTTTGCTCGGTTGGTGGTGTCCCAACATCAGGCTGAAACTCGGTATAATCAGTAGTCCACTCTACGATATTCCAGGCCGCATCATTGAGATCGCCATCAATGGTGGGCGACTCCATTCCTTCGATGGCTTTTGTGGTATATGTTCGTTTTGGATAAGAAGTAGGACTGTCGTCTTGAGCATTCGCTGATGGCAATAAACAGAGAAGCAAACCCACCAGCATAGGTTTAAAAAAGCGCATAGATTTATTAGTTCGTTGTCTATAAAGACATAAATCTAATATAGATGTTACAGCTCAATGCTCTCTTTTACAAAACATTAACTTAATTAACAGTTTAACAATATGTTACACTATAGTATTTTTTATATTTGTAATGCTATTGATCGTACATGCTAACCAAAAAAAATCTATTTAAAAGAATCATTTTAGTGATAGCCATTTTGGTTGTTATTCTTCTTTTAGCTCTACCAACTTTAGTAAAAAACTATGCTGTAAATAATAGTAAAGAACTTGTTGGAAGGCAAATTCAAATTGATAAATTTAAACTCAACTATTTTACGAGCACGGCTAAGATCATGGGCTTTAAAATGTTTGAGGCCAATGATCAAGACAAATTTGTATCATTTGATACTTTGATTGTTGACGCAGAGCTTTACAAGTATTTTAGTGGGACAAAAGTGATTGAAGCGCTCTACTTAAAAGGCTTGGACGTCAATGTGATAAAAAACGATTCCATATTTAACTTTGATGACATCATTGCTTTTTTTGAAGCCAAAGACACCATACCTGAAGATACCTTAAACGTCAAGCCCTTTAAATACAATCTTTCCAATTTACAACTCAGCGAAGCCGACTTTCATTTTGACAATCGCGATGTTAATAAAGTAACTGATATTGATGATCTTTCGCTTTTTTTACCCAATATTAGTTGGGATCAAGAAGAAAAAAGTAATGCAGATATCCACTTTGACTTACCAAATGGTGGTTTTTTAGAATCAACGTTTAATGCACATCCGGTCACAGGAGAATACGATGCCATACTTAAAATTGAAAAACTGTTATTAAATAACTTTTATGAATATGCCGCTCAATATGCGGATATCAATTCGTTTGAGGGTAGTTTAAATGTTGATCTTACCATTCATGGAAATACCAATGAACCTGTAAAATCTATTGTTTCTGGCAGTGCATCAGTAGATAATTTTGAAATGACTGATCAGAATGATCGGGCTTTTTTGAAATCGAAATCAGTCACAACAATACTCGATAAGATCGATTACTTTAATAATTCATATACCATAGATAATTTAACCATTAACGAACCTTACACCTATTTTCAGTTAGATTCTACCTCGAATAACTTTTTCTCAATCTTTAGAATTGATCCTAATGCAGCATCTGAAGAAACGGTAGAAAGGTCCTCTAATGAAACACCATCTGAACTGTATTATGAGATCAAAGAATTACAAGTTAATCAAGGTATTCTGGATTATACAGACAATCTAACTGGGCAGCCTTTTAATTATCATTTGAGTGCCATTGAAATGGACACTAAAGCCATTGAAAGTACTGCAGATTGGATCGACATTAACGCCACAATGCTTTTGAATGAACGTGGTAATCTAGTGGCTCAAGTTGGGCTGAACCCTAACGACTATTATCGCAACATAAAATTTGATATTGCCGTTGAAAAGTTCTTATTACCAGATCTTAATATCTATACCAATTATTATATGGGCCATAGTGTATTACAAGGCGATATGTATTACTATTCAAAATCAACGGTCAATAATGGATTGATCAATAGTGAAAACAGGCTTCTTGTTAAAAATGCTGAATTGGAAACTTCAGGTGCTGGCCTGTATAGTCTGCCACTTAAATTTGCCTTTTTCTTACTGACCGATAAAAATGGAGATGTAAATCTGGAAGTTCCTGTTCAAGGTGATGTAAATGATCCATCAGTAGAGGTGAGTACTATTGTTTGGAATACTGTTAAAAATGTGATTGGTAAAACAGTTGCCAAGCCCATAAACTTTTTAGTTGGTCTTGTAGGTGGTGACCCAGCTGATCTTGAAGAGTTGCGTTTTGAGTATACCGATTCGCTACCAACCGAAAAACATTACAGGCAACTGGATAAGTTATTAAAACTGGAACAGAAAAAAGAAGGTATTGCTATTGAATTAGAATACCTTATTGACAACGATCTTCAAAAGGAGGCGCTGGCTAAAAAGCAATTGGGTGATCTTTATTATAAACGCCAGAAAAAAGACTACCAAAAAGACACCAAGGGATTTGAAGAGTTTTTACATAAGCGATTGGGAACTGATTCTTTAGATGTTACACGTGCGGCGCTGCAGTTAGCAGATCCTATTGAATTAGATTCAACAGTTGCCAGATATAATCGTTTTCGATTTAATACAATCTCAGAGTATCTTAAATCTAAAAGTGATAGTACCAAAATTCAAGTAAAATATGCCGATCCTAATACGCCTGAATTGATGGGTTCAATGCCAGTGTTTTCAATAAAATACGGTGTTGAAGGCGAGATATTTGAAATTGAAAACGACTCAACATCAGTGAATTAATGTTATTTTAATATTGAGGTTGTAATAATTTTCTTAACTTCGATTAACATGCTATTAATCTTATTTGTTACGACTAAATGAAAAAATTACTCCCTTTTCTTTTTGCTGTAGTCCTATTGACATGTAAAAAAGATACTCATAAACAACCTTTAGAGAAAGACGACACATTTCAAGAAAAAACACAAGCCCCTCCACAAAATATAATAGAAACATATCCTAATAATGAGGTTTTTTGGGGTAATACCCATTTGCACACTGCCATTTCAACAGATGCTTTTGGCGCAGGAACGCGACTCTCTACCGAGGAAGCATTAAGAGTGGCTTCTGGAGAGGAGGTAACATCTAATACCGGACAACGTGTAAAATTAGTTAGACCGCATGATTTTATCGCCATTACAGACCATGCCGAAGGATTTGGCTGGTTTGCAGAATTGGCAAACGGTAATGAAACTCTATTGAATGACCCTAAAGCCAAAGAGTGGTACGAACTTATGCAAAAATCGAATAATGGAGACATAGAAGCTGCAGCTAAATTGCAAGTTGACATTCCATATTCCCTAGCCAACGATTTGTTACCTACAACTGCAACAGACCCAAAAATTGTAGTGCCTTTACTAAAACACAGCTGGCAAATTGCCAATAGTATTGTTGAAAAATATAATAATCCAGGTACATTTACCACCTTACATGCCTACGAATGGACCTCGGTAACGAAAGGCAATAATTTGCACCGCAATATCATTTTTAGAGATAGTAAGGATAGAGTGGATTCCATTTTGCCTTTCTCTGCCATGCAATCTGATGACCCTGAAAAATTATGGGAGTTTTTGGCTCGTTATGAGGATAAAACTGGTGGTCAAGTACTTGCCATTCCACACAATGGCAACCTCTCTGCTGGCGAAATGTTTGGGGAACGCAAGAATGGTGAACCCTATGATTTGGATTATGTCACACAACGTAATAAATGGGAACCCCTTTATGAAATTATGCAAATAAAAGGTGCTGGTGAGACGCATCCTTCCTTATCACCTGTAGATGAATTTGCCGATTATGGAATTTTAGGTTGGGATAATGGCAACTTAACCCTCGATATCTTAATAACCCCTGAACAGCGTAAAACTCAATATGTCAGGCAGGCTCTTGCTTTAGGTTTAAGTTATGAAAAAGACTTGGGTGTTAATCCATTTAAATTTGGGGTAGTCAGTGCTACAGATTCACATACGTCAATTACCAGTATGGACGAAGACAATTGGTTTGGCAAGCACACCACCTCAGAACCTTCAGAAGAACGACTCAATGAAGTTACAAAAGTAAATAACGGTGAAACGCGTTATGGGTGGCATTATTTATCTGGCGGTTATACCGCCGTTTGGGCAAGATCGAATACTAGAGAGGACATTTGGGATGCCATGAAGCGCAAAGAGACTTATGCTACCACAGGTACTCGAATTAAATTGCGTTTTTTCGGCAGTATGAATTACGGTGACATCGCCTTAAATGGTGAAAAATATCTCGATACAGCCTATGCCAATGGCGTCCCCATGGGTAGTGATATTCAAGGTGCGGGTCACCCAGAATTTATTGTACATGCTGTGAAAGATCCCAATTGGGCAAATCTTGATCGTATTCAAATCATCAAAGGATGGGTGGATGCCAATGGCAACCCTCAAGAAAAAATATATGATGTGGTATGGTCTGGCGATCGCACAAAAGATAGTAATGGTAAAGTACCGGCGGTGGGTAACACTGTAAATACAGAAGATGCTACCTACACCAATAGTATTGGTGCTGCTGAATTAAAAACCGTTTGGACAGATCCTGATTTTGATCCTAAAGTTGCTTGTTTCTATTATGCTCGTGTTTTAGAAATACCAAGCCCAACTTGGCGTTTATATGATGTTGTAAAATATGGCATAACAGATGTACCGAAAGAGGCTCCCTTAAGCTCACAAGAGCGAGCATGGTCAAGTCCGATTTGGTACAATACTTTAAATAAAAACTACACTAAAAATGATTAAGATAAAGAAACTAACATTTTGTTTACTCCTATTTTTAATATCATGGTCTTTGGTTGTTTATACTCAAAATTTTGACCGGTCAGTAAAAGTTAAAGAAAATTTTGAAGCTGTAATTCCACATCCTGAACAGGACCGTGAAGTCATTGAAAGATTGACAAAACTTGAATCAAAAAAAGGTAAAAAACCTAATATTCTATGGTTAATCATAGACGATTTTGGATATGGTGACCCTGGTTGTTATGGTGGAGGGGCTGCTGTTGGAGCAGCAACACCTAATATGGACCAGTATGCTGCCGAAGGATTAAAACTGACTTCTGCTTATTCCCAACAAACATGTACCCCAACTCGAGCTGCTATTCTTACTGGAAGACTTCCAGTTCGATCAGGATTGACACGGCCAATACTTTCGGGAGACAAAATTACTGCCAATCCATGGGCTGATGAGGTGAGCTTACCCAAACTATTAAGTGAAGCCGGGTATAACACTTTGCTTACTGGCAAGTGGCATATTGGTGAAGCCGAAGGGATGCGCCCACATGATATAGGTTTTGATGAATTTTACGGATATTATTCGGCAGAAAAAGAAATCTCTCAAGGTGTAGATAGACATCGATATCCAGATCTTGTTTTAAACAAAGACTATTTAGATGCCTTTCAAAAGATTAGAACGAATGATCACCTAATTCATGGATTTAAAAATGGCGAAACGACAGAAGTAAGTCGCATAGAATCTCTAGATGACATGGGGCGAGCGGATCAAGTTCTTACCGATTTTACAATTGATAAAATTAAAGAACTGGCAAAATCCGATAAACCTTTCTTTTTGGAGCATTGTTTTATGAAAGTTCATGCCGATAATCAAGATAATCCAGATTACCGAGGCTTAAGTGCGGCCAAATATCAATACAAAAATGGTGTGGCTGAGGTCGATATGCACATCGGTAATATAATTAAAACGATAGAAGAAGAAGGTCTTTTAGAAAACACATTCATATTTATTACCTCAGATAACGGCCCACAAATGGACGCATGGCCAGATGCTGGGTATACCCCATTTAGAGGCGCTAAAGGAACCACATTTGAAGGCGGGGTTCGAATTCCGGGGATTGCATATTGGAAAGGAATGATTGCACCTGGGAGACAAAGTGATGATGTATTCGATTTAATGGATTTATTTGGTACAGCATTGCGTATTGCAGGTGTCTCCACAAACAAACTACCGAACGATAAGTATTATGATTTTATAGATCAAACAAGTTTTTTGCTTCATGATGAGGGAAAATCTAATAGAGAGGCCGTTTATTTTTGGTGGGGTAAAGAGCTAATGGCAGTTAGAATGCGCGAATACAAACAGCATATAAAGGTTATTGTACCTCATTCAAATCTACAGTGGATCGACTATGCCACCATTCAAGATGTGGGACTGGCACCTTGGACCTTTAATCTTTACATTGACCCTAAAGAAGAGATGCCTGTTGGTCATAGGCGTACGGCTTGGCTTGCAACACTTGGTGCTCAACTTAAAAAACATGCTGCTACTTTTAAAAAATATCCACCTAAAAACGTTGGTCTTTAAAATATTTAGGCAATGATAAGAATCCTGACCATTATAATTGCATTATTATTAGGCATTAAAATCATGGCTCAAGGTGATGGCCCACGCTCGTATTTGCTTGGACCGGTAAATCTCTTTGGAGCTACTCCAAAATATCTCGATCTCAATCAAAACTTGGTTCCTGCAGGTACGATTTATTTAGAAGATTCAGATATCAATGTCAATGTGTTTCCTACCACCTTCTTTTACAATTTTAAGGTAAACGGTAAATTTGCTCAAGTTCAATTCATGATCAATCCCGGCAGTGCTGATGGATTTCTAGTAACCGACAACGGTGTTATGCTTTCAGGACTAGACAATTCTGGTTTTTCAGATGGATTTGTAGCTTTTAAATATGGCTTAGTAGGTGCTCCTGCTCTATCCATTCAAGAATTTGCAACTAAAACTCCGGGGTTCTCATTATTAGGATATTTTAGATTGTGGTATTCGGGCTCATACGATGAAAACGACCTCCTTAATTTAGGGACCAATCGTTGGACCATTGAATTTGGTCCGCAGATCAGTTTTCCGTTATCTAAAAAATCGAAACGACCTATCTGGGTAGAATCGTATCCTTATGTTCAATTCTTTACTTCAAATTCAGATCCAACGGCTTTAGTTAGTGGCAATGAAGTGACCCAAAAACCTGTATTTGGCGCACAAAATCATATTACCTATAATTTTACCAAAAAGTTTTGGGCTGGAATTGATTTAAATTTTAGACTTGGTGGTGAATCAAAAGTTGACGGTGTAGCTCAAGACAACCCAATCAATGCATTAGGAGGCGGATTATCAGCTGGCTATCAAATTTTGCCCTTTTTACAAGTCAATTCGAGTTATGGTGAAATTCTTGCCGGAGATAGTGGATTGGATGCCAAAATGTTTAGACTAGGAATGGTTCTAGTCTATGCTAAAACTAAAAAACAATAATTCTATGAAAACATTTTTTCAAAACCTTTCAGTTTGTATATTGTTATGCTTATCTGCATGTAAAAATGAGCAAAATGAAACACCTAAAGTATCAGAAAACAAGACCGTAACTACAGCTCAAAGTAATGCTGTAGAAACATTTAAAAACAAAGAGGCCTTTTGGGGTGAAACCCATGTCCATACCAGTTCGTCAATGGATGCCTTTATTGGCGGGAATCGCGTAACACCAGATGAAGCCTATCGTTTCGCTCAAGGTGAAGAGATTAAAATTAATGGTCGCTTACATAAACTAAAACGACCACTAGATTTTTGTGCGCTTTCAGATCACGCTGAATTCCTTGGTGAAACATTCACCTTAATGAATCCTGGCACCCCAGGTTATAATGACCCAATAGCAACCCAAATGCGGGAAGCCGATACGTATGATAGTGCTATAGGACTTTTTGTAAAATACGTAGTAACGCCTATGAGAACTGGAGGTAGTGCTCATCCCGAATTTTGGCAAGGACCTGAATCCATCGCCTCTGGATGGCGTACAAATTTCGAAGCTACGGAGAAACATTACCAACCTGGAAAATTTACCACCTTACATGCTTTTGAATGGTCGGCAGCTCCTAACGCAGGGAACTTGCATCGTAATGTGATATTTAGAGACACCATTGTACCAAAAATTCCTTTTTCAGCTATAGATAGTACCGACCCAAGAGACTTATGGACTTGGATGCAGTCGCAAATGGACAATGGTTCTACTTTGCTAGCGATTCCGCACAACTCTAATGGCAGTAAGGGTTATATGTTTCCTGAAGTAGACTTATCTGGCAATACGCTTACACAAGAATATGCCACAATACGTCAGAATATGGAACCTCTTATAGAAATGATGCAAATCAAAGGAAATTCAGAAGTGCACCCAAATTTTTGGAAGAATGATGAATTCGCCAACTTTGAATCTGCAAATTCTATTCAAAATTATAGTGGAAGAACATTTGAGGAGCGAAATTTTGTTCGATATGGTTTAAAAAGAGGCTTAAAGTATCAAGAAGAATTAGGTGTTAACCCATTTAAATTTGGATTTAATGGCGGAACTGATAATCATAACGGTGCGCCTGGCAATGTGGAAGAAGACAATTATAATGTTGGAAGCCATGGTTATGTGGATGGTACCGCAGAAGATAGAACGAATCAAACTATTGATGGTTGGGCCGAAGCCTATGATATTAGTCCAGGATCATTAACTGGTGTTTGGGCAGAAAGTAATACTCGAGAAGCTATATGGGATGCCATGAAGAATAAAGAAACCTTTGCAACGAGTGGCCCTAGAATTAAAGTGCGATTATTTGGCGGTTATGGTTTTAAAACAGCCTATGACTCTTATGATGAGTTGGTAGAAGATGGATACGAAAAAGGTGTGCCGATGGGTGGTGACTTAACAGGCAAGGACAAGCCCCAATTTTTAGTTTGGGCAATAAAAGATCCTATGAATGCAGGTTTAGATAGAGTTCAAATTATTAAAGGTTGGTATGAAAATGGTGAAATGAAAGAGGAAATATATAATCTGGCAGCATCAGATAACCGTTTGCAGGATGATGGTACTGTAATACCAACAGATGCAAAAGTCAATTTAGAGACTGGCGCCTTTGATACAACCAAAGGAAGTAACGAATTTATGGTAACATGGGAAGATCCGGATTTTAATCCAGAGGTAAATGCCCTTTATTATGTACGTGTTATTCAATTGCCAACGGCAAGATGGACCTTATATGATCAAATTCGTCATGACGTTCAATTTCCTCGGAGCGTTGCGCAAACACTTCAGGAACGCGCTTGGTCAAGTCCCATTTGGTATAGCACTAAAT
>CAYZKX010000019.1:2920-16706 GCA_964479055.1 uncultured Flavobacteriaceae bacterium | reverse complement strand
GTTTGAAGGTATGAAAGCTTATAAAGATGATAGCGGAAGCATTTGGTTATTTAGACCTGATCAAAACTTTGAAAGAATCAATATTTCGTCTTCCCGTTTAGCCATTCCCGAGTTTCCTGAAGATTACTTTTTTGAAGGCATGCGTACTTTACTTACAATGGAGTCTAATTGGATTAAACCAGGACTTGGTAATTCATTGTACGTGCGTCCTTTTGTAATCGCTACTGAACCAGCAATATCAGCAGCACCTGCAACTGAATATAAATTCATGATCATTTGTTCACCTGCCAAGGCCTATTATAAAGAACCTGTGAGGGTTCTATTTGCGGAAAAATTTAGCCGTTCGGCTGATGGTGGTGTTGGTTTCGCAAAAGCAGCTGGGAACTATGCGGCTCAATTCTATCCTACTAATCTGGCCAATAAAAAAGGGTTTCAGCAAATCATATGGACTGATGCAAGTACGCACGAATACTTAGAGGAAGCAGGAACAATGAACATCTTTTTTAGAGTTGGTGATACCCTACTCACCGCACCAAATAATGACAGAATTTTAGATGGTGTAACGCGTAAAAGTGTGATTCAATTGGCAAAAGATAATGGCATTAAATGTGAGGTAAGACCTGTGCGCGTTAGTGAGATCAAAGAGGCTGCTCGAAACGGTTCATTAAAAGAGATTTTTGGTGCCGGTACAGCAGCGGTAATAAGCCCAATCTCAGCGTTTGAACATGCCGATGACGTTTTTGAAATTACTACGGCCGAGAATTCATATGCAACTATGTTCAAAAAGCAATTGATGGACATTCAATACAATCGTACTGAAGATCCTTATGGATGGCGATTCAAAGTCTAATTGCTTAATATATCTTCAATATTTGGTTTGAAGTAATTAGGCCCTTTAAGGACTTTTCCGTCCTCGCGATAAATAGGTTCACCGTCTTCACCTAATTTACTCATATTACTTCTTTGAATTTCATTAAAGACTTCTTCAATCTTATCTTGCAAACCATGCTCAATAATGGTTCCACATAAAATATAAAGCATATCTCCCAAGGCATCGGCAACCTCAACAATATCACCGTTATTTGCTGCCTCTAAATATTCTTCATTTTCTTCACGCATGAGCTTATACCTTAAGGTATTTTTTGCCATTCCCAAATTTGCAGTAGGTGATAATTTATACCCTAGTTTATAGGCCTCATGAAATGCTTTTACAGCTTCAATTTTGTGCTTCATTTTTGTATTTATTAATTTGGTTTACATTTGTATCCTAATACGATCTTCCAGTATTCAAAAATACATGAATTATGTTTAGTAACGGTCAGATAATTTTCGGAATTTTGTTTGCAATCGCTTTTGCTATTGTACTGACTTTGGCTTATAGAAAGGACAAAAAGCTTCATCAAAAATATTATAAAGGCAGTGTTTGGGTTTTAATTCTATTCATCTCATTTATTTTGATGATAGCGGCTATCAAGTACTTTTTAGGAAAATAACACAATGCCATTATCCACTTCATTTTTGCTTTATTCTGTATCTTTGAGTATACATTAGAATTCACAACACAGAATGAAAATTTTTAAATACACTGTTTTTTTATTGCTAATCGTATTTATTGGTGCTGCCATTTATATCGCTGTGCAACCAAATTATTTTGAAGTGCAGCGTTCCAGGACTATGAATGTTCCCGTATCAATGATCTATGAAAATGTAATAGATTTCAAAACATGGGAAACCTGGTCGTCTTGGATTGAAGAAAAACCGGAAACTCAAATTACCTATGCTGAGCTTTCAAAAGGGGTTGGTGGAAGCTATTCATGGATTGATGATGATGGTGAAGGTAATATGAAAACGCTTTCTGCTGCGCCTTATGATTCTATAGTTCAGGAATTACAATTTCAGGATTATGAACCTTCGGTGGTTATCTGGAAGTTCATCCCGACTGATGCCGGTCAAACTGAGGTTGTTTGGTCTATGAAGGGTGAAAAAGTCCCGTTTATGTTTAAAACTATTGCAGCTATTTCTGGAGGATTTGATACTATGATTGGACCAGATTTTGAACGTGGACTGGAAAAAATGGATAGTATATTAATTGAGAGTATGAAACGCTATGACATTAAGGTAGTTGGTGTGACAGAATATGGTGGCGGATTTTATCTTTATAAAACCACGAATGCAACCAATGCGAATATCAGCCAGAAAATGGCCGAGCAATACGGAGGAATAATGCAATATGTCATGCAAAATCAAATTGCTATGAATGGAATGCCTTTCACTATTTATCATGAAATGAATAATGATGAAGGAAACGTTGTAATGAGTAATGGTTTACCTGTTAGTCAAAAAATTGAAGTTTCGGCAGATAGCGATATATTGTGTGGCTATCAACCTAAAATGAAGGTTTTGAAAACCACGTTAACTGGCAATTATACTAATTTGCAATATGCCTGGGAGGAAGCTATGAAATATGTGACCGAACACAATTTAGAGGTCTCTGATGAAAAACCTTTTGAGATCTATTCTAATGATCCGGGAAGTTTTCCTAACCCTGCCGATTGGAGAACGGACTTATTTATTCCACTAAAAGAATAATATGAAACAGTTATTGTTAGTGTTTCTGGGTGGCGGTGTAGGCAGTGTATTGCGTTTTATTTTTGGCAAGTACCTCAATAGCACCGAAACCGGGATTCCATATGGAACTTTCGCAGCAAATATTATTGGTAGCTTGCTCATAGGTTTCATTCTAGGTCTTGCCGCAAAAAACAGTTCCTTGACTAATAATCAAATTCTATTTTTAGCAACAGGCTTTTGTGGTGGGTTTACAACATTTTCAACCTTTGCTTACGAAAACCATGTTTTTTTGAAATCAGGAGATTTTGTCTCATTTGCCTTATATACTATAGGCAGTTTTGTGATTGGGTTTCTGGCTGTTTTTTTGGGCATGTATCTCGTAAAGATAGTTTAATCACTTTTATAGGTTTTCATTCCTGCCTTAACCTCCACTGCAATAAAATTTTCTCTTGGCACTAATGGACATGAAAACTTCTCGTTATAAACACAGTAAGGATTATAGGCTTTGTTGAAGTCAACAATCAAGATATCTCCATTTGGTATTTTTAAGTCTAAATAACGCCCACCACCATAAGTTAA
The DNA here is from genome assembly GCA_964479055.1 of uncultured Flavobacteriaceae bacterium. GTDB lineage: Bacteria > Bacteroidota > Bacteroidia > Flavobacteriales > Flavobacteriaceae > CAYZKX01. The sequence continues at coordinate 13,559 of CAYZKX010000019.1, read as the reverse complement.
ATCTCCATTGGTAAGGTCAAGAAAAGGTAAAAAGAGGTGGTTCTCCATGCCCGCAGTTTTTAAATGTTCTTGTCCTTGATAAACGTTAAGTTGATAAACTTGTCCCATTAATTCAAATGTTGCAATGCCATAAATACGCTCTTTAGACAAGCGTTCAGTGGTTGTTTTCATATCGAACCATTGGGAATCAGGCGTACGCTTGAGTTCTGCCTTCACTACAAAAAGAGAGTCCTGTTTAAAAAATTCCAAGCCCTTAAACGATTTAAGATCTGTCGCGGTCAATGGAGATGTTGACGCATCCTTAAATTGATCATTCATCTGCTTTTGCCAGGCCGTTTCACCTTTAACAGGAACTTTGTCCGTTTTACAGCCTAAAACAAAAACTAGAAAAAATATAATAATTAAGGCTCGATGTTGATTTATCATACCTCAAAAATACGATTTACAAAAAATTTAATTAGTTTTGATTTCAATTTAAGAACAATGACATATTTCATTACATCAAATAAGCAGCAAACCACATGTTTAGTGACGGAGTGTTGGACCTATTATGAATTGTAGTGATTAACGTATAGAATTTTACAATCTTAAAAAGTCCGGCAATTATGTCGGACTTTTTATTTTTATAGTTATTAAAATGACACGGTTACTTACAAATTATTTCAACACTTTTAAAGGACTATCTATAGAAGTATGGTGGTTGGCATTGATTACACTTATAAATCGTGCTGGAACCATGGTCATTCCATTCCTATCTCTATACCTAAATAAAGACATGGGCTTTAGCTTAGTAAATATTGGGTGGATTTTAAGTGTTTATGGGCTTGGTTCAGTAGTTGGTTCATGGATTGGTGGAAAGCTTGCCGATAAGTTCGGTTTTTACCGTGTAATGGCCTACAGTTTGTTTGCTACAGGTGTTATGTTCATTCTATTGCAGTATTTAACAACTTTTGTAAGTTTTTGTATAGGAATATTTGTTGTTATGGTAGTTGCTGATTCCTTTAGACCAGCCATGTTTGTGGCCATGAGTGCTTATAGTAAGCCTGAGAATAAAACACGAAGTGTCACTTTGATCAGGTTGGCCATAAACCTTGGGTTTTCAGCAGGTCCTGCTTTAGGTGGAATAATAATCACTACCATGGGTTATGCTGGTTTGTTTTGGGTTGATGGGATCACATGCATACTCGCTACATTATTATTGATCAAGGTATTGCATCCCAAAAAAGCTAAGGCGCTCGATAGCGTAATTAATGACAATCCAAAAAGCGTGATTTCCGATAAACCGTATTGGTTATTCTTTGTTGCAATGGCTTTATTTGGCATAATATTTTTGCAATATTTTTCAACCATTCCATTGTATTATAAGGACATACACTTACTCACCGAATTAGAGATCGGTCTCTTAATGGGTATGAATGGATTTCTTATATTTTTATTAGAAATGCCATTGATTAAATGGTTAGAGAATTCGACATATTCTAAGATCAGCCTGATGATTTATGGATCATTGTTTGTAGGTGCCAGTTTTATTGTTTTGATAATGACACCTTGGGTAGGTATTCTTGTTATTGGTATGTTGCTTATGACTATTGGTGAGATGATCGTCTTCCCTTTTTCAAATGCTTTTGCTATGGAGCGAGGAAAACGAGGTAAACTTGGAGAATATATGGCCTTGTATACCGTATCATTTTCCATTTCGCATGTATTTGGACATAATGCAGGCATGCAAATGGTTGATAAATTAGGCTATGATACCACATGGTTAATAATTGCCATTGTCTCCATTGTTTCAATAGTAATTTTAATCCTGCTTAGAAGATCACTAAAAATTGAAAAACACAACTCATGAATTTAAATCAAGTTACTATTCCATCTTTAGACACTAATAAATCCGTAGCATTCTATGTTACATTGGGGTTGAATTTAATTGTGGATGCCTTGCCGCGATATGCAAGATTGGAGTGTCCTAATGGAGAATCTACGGTATCAATTCATGAAGCGATAGATCTCTCCAAAGGAGAGGGCATTGTGCTTTATTTCGAAAATGAAAGATTGGATGAAACCGTAAAAATGCTTAAAACAAAAGGTATTACCTTTACCAGTGAACCAGAAGACAAAACATGGTTGTGGCGAGAGGCGCATTTGTTTGACCCTGATGGTCATAAATTAATTTTATTCGAGGCTGGAGAAAATAGAAAAAATCCACCTTGGCGAATTGGTTGATTAATAAATACATTCAAAATGAAAAAACTTACTTTCATCATTTTAATAATATGCCTCAGTTGTAAAGAGAATACCACCAAAGAGGTTGTATCTGAACCCGTCGTAATAGAACAAAGACAAGAACCATTATTAGAATCTAATCGTTATAATGTGGCTTTTTTAATTATGGATGGCACTTATAACACTGAGCTGACAGCGCCTTTTGATATATTTCAACATACCATTTACAGGGACAGTATTAAAGCAATGAACGTATTTACTGTAGCTAATACCTATGATCCCATTGTGACTTTTGAAGGCATGCGCATCATACCTGACTTCAATTACCTTGAAGATTCGATGCCTAATATCGATATTCTGGTAGTGCCGAGTGCAGAACATCACTTGGATTCCGATCTTGAAGACGAGGCTATGATCAAGTTTGTTCAAGACGTTGATAAAAATGCGATGTTTATCACCTCCCATTGTGATGGTGCATTTGTATTGGCTAAAGCAGGTTTGTTATCCGGAAAGGTCTCTACAACTTTCCCGTCAGATATCGATACCATGCGTGAGATGTTTCCGGAATTAGATATTAGGAAAGATCTACTTTTTGTTCATGATGATAAATATATCACCTCGGCTGGTGGGGCCAAAAGTTTTGAAGCAGCCTTGTATTTATGCGAATATTTGTATGGCAAAAAAGTAGCTCAACGCCTAGCTCAAGGGTTAGTCATTGATTGGGAATTAGAAAATGTACCTCACCTTATAATTGATTAAATTTAGGAATGATTTTTGATGTCTTTAGACAGTAAAACCAACTGCTTATGAGAATTCTAATTACTGTTATTTTCCTATTTAGTGCAATTTACAGCACAATTGCTCAAAGTAACGATATCAAAGAAATTTCTGGTATCATCACCTATCTCAACAGGCCATTAGAAGATGTTAATATAATTATTAAAAGCACTTCCAAAGGCACTAAAACTAACGCCCAAGGGCAATACCAAATATCAGCTCAAATAGGTGATGAAATTGTTTATAGTTATGCAGGATTTAATTCTATTTCCGTAAAAATTGAGGACGTTACAAACATTCTCAATATTGAAATGGACAATTATGTAACGGAATTGGACGAAGTAGTTATAGATGTAGATCAAAAAAGAAATGAATCTCTTCCGTTGGAGTTTTTTAATAGGAAAGTAACAACATCATTAGGGAATATTAATCCTATGTTAGTGGATGGTGCGCGATACTTTCCTAATAATAGAATTAATACTGAACTACGTACACTTTCTGATGCCTTAAAGTTTTATTATCCAAAAGGATTACCTACTAGTAATTTTGAACTGGATGGCAAATTGCATAAAGGTGAACCTTACGTAGACATGTCTACTGTTAGAGATATTTATTATGTTCCCAATTATCCAACTAACAAACTTGACCCTTTTGATAGAAGTGTCATCATTATTAGAACAACCAATAGTGAAGAATATAGAGCTGTTACTACCGAAAAACATCGCAATCAAAATTATTATGCAAATGATGCTGTTGCAATAGGTCAATCTGTCAATAGATTAAAACCAAATGAAAGAATAATTGAAGGTAAAGTTTCTTCAAGCGGAAAGGCCGTTGCAAATGTGAATATAAGTATTGTAAATACCTATAAAGGCACAAAAACTGATGCCAACGGCAATTATAGTCTAAAGGCTAAAATTGGCGATCAATTACAATATAGCCATATAGGCTATAAACCCATTACAATTTTAGTAGAAGATGTAACATCGGTACTCAATATTGAACTTCAAGAGAATGTTAATGTTTTGGAAGAAGCTGTTGTTGAAGCAAGAAGAAGTCCTCAAGGTCTCGAAGAATATGAAGCAAAGATGGATGCTGAATTCATGACCTCCTTTGGGATTTTTAAACCAAATGCAGCAGGAACAAAAGTGCATTATGTCTCCGGAGAAGATTTAGGCTCACAGTATACTAGTCTATCAAGAGCGCTGCAAGGTAAGTTCTCGGGAACGTTACCTAGTAGTTATGATGTTGATGGATTACTTTATCCTGATGACACCTTTATAGATTTAGCAACTATTAAAGATGTATATGTTACTAAAGGTATAGTGATTGTGAGAACAATGTATACGGCCGAAGAAATTGCTCAAGAACGAGAAAAGAAAGCCGAGAAGTATAGAAACCAAAATTATTACGCCGAAGATGCCAAAACATTAAACAAGGTATCAAACATCTCCCTAAATCATATCTCAAAATCTATTGCAGGTAAAATAATGTATCTGGGAGCATCAGTTCCCGACGTAAATATTAAAATTGCTAATACATCTAGAGGAACAAAAACTGATAACGAAGGGTTCTATACCATTGAAGCCCAAATTGGTGACAAGCTAATTTTTAGTCACGTTAGTTATAAGACAATAACCATTGTTGTAGAGGATGTCACATCGATATTAAATATTGAAATGGTTGAAAAAACCAATCAGTTAAAAGAGGCTGTGGTAACCGCTAGGACCACACAAGAAAGTATCGATAATTATATTGAGCGTCTGGACATTGACCTTCAAATACCTGGCGTAATTGGAGGAACGATTAATCCGCTACGAAGTGGCTTTGTGATCAGTCATTTACCAGGTGAAAAGATCAATGCAGTTCATCGCACTTTAGAGTCGGCTTTAGATGGTAAATTCTCTGGTGTTCAAGCATCAGGAATCTATCCTAATCAGGTTTTAAAAATAAGAGGTGCACCTGCAATTTATGCTATGGATGGCATGATCTATGACCAACCACCTCCAATTCCATTAAGTCGTATAAAAGATATTTATATCTATAAAAGCAAAGGATTGGTGATTCTGGTCACAGTAGATTCTTATCAAAGTAAAAAATTAAATCGGGTAAAAATTTCCGAACAGAACCGAAACCAAAATTACTATCAAGATGATGCCCTGTCAATAGACTCTAATGCCAATAATGCAGGTACTGGAAATGATCAAATCAAATCTGGCAAATTCAGAAGAATTACTGGGCAGCTTACGTATTTAGATGCACCGCTTGCCGATGCCAATATTATTGTAGAAGGATCTAGTCGAGGCACATCAACCAATCAAAAAGGGAAATTTACCATTCGTGCTAGAGTTGGTGAAATACTTCAGTTTAGCTATGTCGGATTTAAAACTGTAAAAATTGTTGTTGAAGATGTCACCAAACAATTAAATATAGAAATGCTCACTTTAGCGAATGCGCTTGACGAAGTTGTGGTCACTGCAAAAACAACTAAAGGTGAAGTGCTGCAGCGGTCAATAAAAGCTGAAAAACGTTTCAACACCTCAAGAGGTACATTTAATCCTAAAACAGCAGGTTATGCCGTTGGCTTTGTTGATGGTGATGAGCTTAGCAATACTTATAGTTCATTACGTGAGGCACTACGTGGCAAGATTAGTGGTTTTCAGGTTAAAGATGGTAAAGGTTACATTAGAGGAACCGGTTCTTCAATTACTCAAGATTATCCAGTGGCATGGGAAGTAGATGGAGTATTTACAACAGATGAACCAACCTATTTGGACCTCTCTCAAATTAAGAGTATTCACGCTTTAAAAACACTGGCCGCAACTAACAAATATGGTACCCTTGGCGCTGGAGGTGTAATTGTAGTAACCACTAAGTTTGGTGACTTTGAAAATGGCCAGCAGAAAGGTATAGATGATTCATATACCAATAAAAATTACTATAACGAAGATGCCATTGCCACGGCTGAAAATTTATATGTTGATGACATTTCATTGAAAGAATTAGATCAGAAAGTAACTACTGAAACCAATCCTGAAATACTGAAATCTATAGCTTACCAGTATCAAGCCCTTGGTTTAAGAGATAAGGCCATAGAAGTTTACGAGAAAGTGTTTAAACTCAGACCATCGTATGCGCAATCTTATCGTGATCTTGCCAATGCGTATCACGAAAACGATCAATTTAAAAAATCATGGCGTTTATATATGAGTTATCTCATGCAAGGTCATGATGTGAGTGGTGAGGGAATTGGTCAGATCATTTATAATGAGATGGAATACCTTTATTTTAATCGTCGTAATCAGACACCCATTAAAGAAGCCTTTATTCCTAAAAATGAATCTATTGATGAATTTAGAAACGATGTGCGGATTGTTTTTGAATGGAACACTTCAGAAGCAGAATTTGATCTTGAGTTTGTAAGTCCAGATCGACGTGCCTATACATTTGAACACAGTTTGGATGCCAATCAAGAATTAATTACCGATGAGAAAACTAAAGGGTACTCGAGTAAAGAATTCATGATTGACGATGTTGGAGATGGTGAATGGCTAGTGAATATCACTTATAAAGGCAATAAAAGGCCAGAACCTACTTATTTTAAAGTGACTACCTATTTCCATTGGGGAAAATCAGCACAATATCAAGAAGTTAAAGTTTATCAGTTTCAAGAAGAACGACATAAAATTCAGCTGTTGAAAATGAACAGAGATATTCTCTTGGCTACACGATACTAGTTTAATCAATTAGATCGATTATTTCTTCATTTTCGTCAATGTTAATGCGTTCTTTGGTTTTATGGGACCTCAAAATTCGAAGGCGAATAACAAAATCATTTGAAGTATTGGTATTTTCCGTTGTATTTAAAGCGTTATGATAGGAAGCATATAGTTCAAATCTCCATTCATCATTTAATTTATATCCAATACCTGGAGAAAGACGAATAACATCGTTAAACCTATCTGACTTTTTTAAATTGAAGAAAAACTCAACATTAAAAGGCAGATAAAATCCTTTACCAAAATTTAAAAGTTGATTTTCCCATGTTATAGCTGAAGAAACCCGATATCTAAATCGATAACCAACAGTCCAATCACCATCTTCAAAAGAATACTGAAAACGTTCTTCAAATCGCACATAATTCATTATTGGCAATTCTTTGATGAGAGGAATAAAAAATTTAAATCCCTGCATCAATCTAAATTCAAAATCATCTTTTAAATTCTTATTAGCAATGTAATTCATTCGTGCTCCTAAGTGAAACGAATTAATAAATGGTTTTTCTAATTTTAAAAAACCTAAACCCTTACGATTGATGATATTGTAGTTAGATACTAATAAGAAGTTATTATAAATGTGTGGAGATATGCTTCTAAATCCAATAAAACCACTTAAAGTATTCTCGTTTTCCAGAGGATATTCTAAATTATAATCTAACCAATATTGGGTGCTTGATTTTACGTTTTCATCAGCATCTTGGGTATATCCTGTTAAAGTATAATTCAAGAACAGAAATAATATCCAGTATTTGGATGTCATAAATTGATTGCTACTATTGACTTCGATATTAGAAGGATAAAAGTGATTAAATAATTGCAAAACACTTAGTAGATTTTCCAGTAGCAATGTACAAATTGCAACTTAAATACAATTTGCCTACACTAATTTATAAGATAATAGACATCACTACTATTCCCAGTTCGTAAAAAGTAAGCTAGAAAACCTGAAGTAATAATGAATATTATGTATTTTTAAGATTCATTTTTCTAAACTAACCAGCACATGACTTCAAAATATTTTGTATTTACCTTGATTATCAGTCTATTCGTGGTAAATACTCTGTATAGCCAGGATTATTTTTATAAAGACAAAGCACCTTTTAATTCCGATATTCCCTCTCCCGAAGAATTTTTAGGGCGACCAATAGGTGATCAGCATACCAGACATGACCTTATAGTTGCGTATTTGACCAAGTTGGCAGAATTGTCTGATCGTGCAGAAATAGAAACATATGGTCATACCCATGAAATGCGAAAATTGGTCATGCTTAGAGTCTCGACACCGCAAAATTTAAGCAATCTGGAATCCATCAAATCACAACATTTGCAATATGTTGATCCAAATGCCAATCCAACCAATTATAATGAATTACCAATTTTTGTAAACCTTGGCTATAATGTACATGGTAATGAACCTTCGAGCTCTGAGGCTGCTTTACTAACCGCTTATACATTGGTGGCATCTAATAGTACTGAGGTAATGAATTACCTCGAAAATGCGGTGATCTTCATCGATCCAACCATAAACCCTGATGGTCGTGACCGCCATACACAGTGGGCCAATCAGTTCCTGGCTAAAGAAATAGTCTCCGATGGGTCTGATGCCGAACATAATGAAGCTTGGCCTCGTGGTAGAACCAACCATTATTGGTTTGATCTCAACCGGGATTGGTTGTTAGCAGTCCATCCCGAAAGTCAGGGCAAGCTCAAATGGTATCATGATTGGTATCCCAATGTGGTGACCGATTTTCATGAAATGGGCACTAATAGCAACTACTTTTTTGAACCTATGAAACCTATTGGTTCACAAGATCCAATTATGCCAAAAGAGAATTATGAGGACCTCAACGATCTTTTCGCACCATATTATTCTGATGCGCTTGACAATATTGGTTCATTCTATTATACTAAGGAATCGTTCGATGGCACTTATCCAGGCTATGGATCATCATATCCTGACCTACAAGGCGCATTGGCATTGTTATTTGAGCAGGCTAGCTCACGTGGACATTTGCAGGATACGCATTATGGCACCATGTCTTTTGCTTTCACCATTAGAAATCAATATTTATCTAGTATTGCGACAGTAAAAGCTTCAGTCGAAAATAAAGGGTTCTTGAGAGAATACCAGAAAAAGTTCTTTAAGTCGGCGATCAATGACAAGGTCGCTTCTGGATTTGCAGCCTATGAATTTGGTGATGACTACGATAAGAATCGTACTAAGGCTTTCATCGATTTCCTGCTGAAACATAAAATTAAGGTCTATAAAAATGGCAATAAGTACACTGTACCGCTAAAGCAACCGCAAAGACGCATGGTACAAACTATGTTTGAAACCTACAGCAAATATCGCGATAGTGTGTTTTATGATGCTTCGGCATGGAGTGTGGCTAATTTCTATAATATGAAATACAAAGGTTTGAATTCTGCCAATTTAGGTGATGAAGTAACAGATACCGATGGTATGGAGTTCAATAATGCGTCCTTTCCAAAAAGTGATTATGCTTACATCATGGATTGGGACGATTATTACGCGCCGTCTGCATTGTATTACATGCAATCTAAGGGATTAATTGTAGCCTCAGCATTCAAGCCATTCTCTATTAATACAAATTCACAAGCAAAGGAATTTGGCTATGGCAGCATCATGGTTCCTGTGAGTAAGCAAAAATTATCAAGCGATGAAGTGTATGCCATAGTTAGTGATGCTCAAAAGAAGTTTAATGTTCCTGTTTATTCAACGAGCACTGGGTTTAGTGTGAGTGGTATTGACCTTGGAAGCAATAATTTTAGAGCACTCAAAAAACCAAAAGCAGCTTTACTGGTAGGTGATGGTGTAAGCTCATATGAAGCTGGAGAGGTATGGCATTTGTTAGATACACGAACTAAAATGCCGATCACCAAGATACAGATGCGCAGTATTCGAAATGCGAATTTGAATAAGTATAACACGCTGGTAATGGTTTCTGGAAGTTATTCTCAATTAGATTCCGTCCAACGTCAACGATTAAAAAACTGGACCAGTAGTGGTAATACCTTAATAACAATAGCTAATGCTTCTAAATGGGCAATAGATAAAAAATTAGTGAAGGAAAAACTCACCAAGAAACCCAAGGAAAAAGACAGTACAAAGGTCACTGAACGTTTACCTTACGTAGATGCAGCAAATAACATAGGTCGTGAACGTCTTGGCGGTGCCATTTTTGAAGTGGATCTTGATGTCACTCATCCGCTTGGATTTGGATATCGCAACTCAAAATTACCTGTTTACAAAAACAACAATGTTTTTATACAACCAAGTAAAAATGCCTATTCAACGGTCGCAAAATATACTGAAGATCCGCATATTGACGGTTTCATCTCCGAAGATAATTACAACATCTTTTTAAAGCCATCGGCATCACTTATTGTTTCACCTATGGGAAGAGGGCGTGTGGTATTATTTGCTGATAATCCAAACTTTAGGGGTGCTTGGTATGGAACAAACAGATTATTTTTAAACGCATTATTTTTAGGAAGCCATATATCGGTGCCACGTGCACGTTAATAAACTAAAGTATTATGAAAAAACTAACCATTCTATTTTCATTTCTATTCGTCTTTTCTGCTTATTCTCAAGATGATTATAAAGGCGAAGGACCTTTTTCGCAGTTGATTATTCGAGGTGTCATGCTCATCAATGGTGATGGTTCACCGCCTAGAGGACCAATGGATATTACCGTAGAGAATAATAAGATTGTGAACATGCAAATTGTTGGGTATGATGGTGTCCCTATTAATGAAGAGCGTCGCCCAAAATTAAAAGCAGGTGGACGTGAGTTAGACGCCCATGGTATGTATTTATTACCTGGGTTTGTAGA
>CAYZKX010000019.1:0-2820 GCA_964479055.1 uncultured Flavobacteriaceae bacterium | reverse complement strand
AGAGAATGGGTGCGACAAAATGCTAAAAATGGTGCCGATGGCATCAAGTTTTTTGGAGCAGAACCCGAAATTATGTCTGCCGCCTTAGATGAAAACAAAAAACTAGGATTAGGCTCAGCCTGTCACCATGCTCAAATTAGCGTTGCGCGTTGGAACGTGCTGCATTCTGCACGGGCAGGATTAACTTCAATGGAACACTGGTATGGATTGCCTGAAGCTTTGTTCAATGATAGAACGGTTCAAGACTATCCCTTGGATTACAACTACCAAAATGAACAGCATCGCTTTGAAGAAGCCGGTAAATTATGGAAACAAGCTGCCGAACCGTATTCAGAACATTGGAATAATGTGATGAATGAGTTATTAGAATTAGATTTCACACTTGACCCAACGCTTAATATCTATGAAGCCAGTCGTGATCTGCAACGTGCACGTCGCGCAGAGTGGCATGAGGATTATACGCTGCCTTCTCTTTGGAAATTTTATGAACCAAGTAAGATAAGCCATGGTAGTTATTGGCACTATTGGGGAACCGAGCAGGAAATAGAGTGGAAAAGAAACTATCAATTATGGATGACTTTCCTAAATGAATACAAAAACAGAGGTGGTCGCGTGACAACTGGAAGCGACTCTGGATTTATATATCAATTGTATGGCTTTGCCTATGTTAGAGAATTGGAATTGTTGCGTGAAGCCGGTTTTCATCCATTAGAGGTGATTCGGTCGGCAACCTTAAATGGTGCGGAAGCCTTAGGTTGGGATGACAAAATTGGATCTGTTCAAATTGGTAAACTGGCCGATTTTGTAATTGTAGAAGAGAATCCGTTGGTGAACCTAAAAGTACTTTATGGTACAGGAGCAATAAAGTTAACCAAAGACAATGAAGTAGTACGCGTTGGAGGTGTGAAATACACCATTAAGGATGGTATTATTTACGATGCTAAACGTTTACTAGCCGATGTTAAAAAAATGGTTGACGATGAAAAAGCCAAAACAGGTTGGGAGTTAAAACAACCTGGGGTTAAGGACTAAAATAACAATTGAAATAAGCGATCAATAAAATAGAGTCGGACTCTGGACTTTGAATTTATCTTGAGACAAATCAAATAAATATGACGGAGGTCGTATTAGAATAGATATTTGAATATTGTGTCCAAAATTTTTTGTCATCCTGAACTTGATTCAGGATCCATTAATCAAACCAAACTTGAGATAAATCATTCCAGTTCGGATTGTTTTCTTCAATCAATGCAATTTTCCATTGTCTATTCCAATTTTTTAATTGTTTCTCTCGTTTAATAGCATCATCAATGAATTGATGGCTCTCAAAATATACTAGCTTATTCAACCCATACTTTTTGGTAAACCCTTTTATCAGTTTATTTTTATGCTCAAATACACGTCTTTCAAGGTCATTTGTAACGCCTATATAGAGTGTCCCATTCTTCTTATTTGAGAGTATGTAGATATAATATTGATGACTTTTATTCCTCAAAATAATAGATTCCGCATCAAGTGCGGAATGACAAATTTGTTAATTATTATTTAGAACTAATTGGATTGTCCTCAATAACGGCTGATAATATGATCTGTGTTTTGGTTTCACCATAAGTTATGAGTTGATCTATAAATTCCTCAAGGTGTTTTTGGTTATTCAAAATAACTTCCATAACGATGTTTTCATCACCAGTTATGCGGTAACAGTTCACAACCTCATCAAAAGATTTTACTTTACTCAAAAAGGGTTTCAATTTACCCATGAAAGCGCGCATAGTCACTATGGCTCGAAACTGATATCCCAATTCATAATAGGACAATTGTGCGTGGTACCCTTTAATTATTCCAGCATCTTCCATTTTCTTAATGCGCTCGGCAACCGCAGGAGACGATAAGCCAATTTCTTTAGCAATATCGGTATTGGATTGTCGAGAATTGCGTTGTAAACAATTCAATATCTTATAGTTAAGTATATCTACTTTCATTTTAAATGAAATAATATGAATTACTTTAATATTTAAAGTTAATTATAATATTTGATTTAATTATTAAATACACCTTATTTATTTTGGCCGTAACTTTGTACTAATGCTAAGAAAAAGAAACCATGCAACCCATACCATCACATCTTCTCAACCTCCCTATTTATAGGAAATCACAGGAAATTGCATCCTTGTCACAACGCATTTCTAAATATTTTAGATATGACCTATCGGCATTAAAACAAGATGGCTCAGAGGATAACGACATTTACTTTACAGGTGATATTATTCAACAGTCGCAGTCCCTTGGTCCTGAGATCCTCAAAGCTGAAATGAATGCAGATCGCAAATACACACATGCAAAGTCGGTTGATTGGATTACTTTGCGTTTGAATAGAACATTGGGTCGTTTAGAAAAAAGTGGTAATAATGGCAAAGATTTTATCCCATTGTTGCGAAAAGAACTCAAACTCTTTAGACAACTTCAACGCTCCTGGATGTTAAATCTTTAGTGTTTTTTCTAAATCTTATAAATTATAGTTCTTTCACCCAACGATTAATCTGGATTTGAAAAATAAATGTAGCAGTAATTTTAGGAAGATTACAATTAATAAAATACAGAATCTTGTTTAGCACAATTAGCAAAACAATGACCTCCTAAAGTTTAACCGCCAAATTCTTCTCTTATTACTGCAGTCTGAACTTTTTGTTTTCATGTTTAATTGATATGTCTAAAATCGTAATTAAAGTACTCCCCAAGCATATCGAGTAGCAAGTTCCATCTGGGATCATCATGTAAGGCGTTTAAATCAGGATCTATAAAGAGATTTTGTCGTTCAAC